>JALXCO010000098.1 GCA_026990885.1 Desulfurococcales archaeon | reverse complement strand
TATTTCAGGTATAATCAATGCGAAAAATCTATAATCAGATATAAGTAGCCCTCCGGAGGAGGGTCCCCCACCCTTACTGTGGAGACACCATTCAATCTAGCAACATTGATGAAGCCCTTAAGATGCTTCACGACTCTACCATCTATAGTATAGGGGTAGTTTACCACTCTCACTATCGCTCTTCTCGGTAGCCTTATGGCTACACTTACATCCGCAATACTTGGGTGCCAAAATATCTTGACCCTATCCCTAACCGCTATGGTTCCATCAATGATATCCCTCTCCATCTGCGACGGGACCCCCGACAGGTATATTGTGTCGATATTCCTCATCGTGCTTGTCGATTCGGGAGATAGTAGGCTCGCCCTAACACCTCTAAATCTCTTCTCGGCAACATACGCGTTTAGACCCCTCTTATTTAGGTAGTAGATAGATGCTAGAGCCTCGATTCCCGAGCCAATAACCAGTGCGTTCTGGATGGTTTCTCTAGCTATCTTAAGGCCTATGGATAGTTCTATAGCTAAGATGCTTTCGGGTTTTCTAAATAGATCGCTTTTTAGGCTTCTGAGGATACCTGTTTCAGCTCCAGAAAAGCTACAGATCGACTGCTCATCTATGGATGCCCTATGGTAGAAGACTATGCTGTTCACCAGCTCGCCACCGTCCCCTGTGGGGACCTCTATAACCCTCCCAACACCCACTATCGATGTCTTCTCCCTGATGCATATGTTGGCGCCGGGGTCCCTATGGGACACACCTAAATAGATGTTTTTTATAAGGGCTCCTCGGTGTGGAACGTCTATGGTTATGTCGTCGATCCATTTAGGGCTACCGGATTCGCATATAAGGCATCTAGCCGGCATTTTAGATTAAGCCCTGTTATCCTTTATATTACAAGGTGTATTAATCCTCTAAGAGGTGAGCTGATTTGAGCGGCGATTCTCGAGACGATAGCGGTAGCTATACTAGCGAGAATCAAGGTATAGAGACTGTAGCCATAACATGCCCTGTCTGTGGGTCGAGGGCTGTACTCAACTCGTACACCAGGTTTGATCCTATATCGGGCAGGCATGTTCTTCGAGCCATCATATGCAGGTCATGCGGCTTGAGGCATGTGGAGGACTACCCCATAGAGGACAGCCCCGAGTTCGCTGGGGAAACGCATATAGTGATAGAGGTGGGGTCCCCGAGGGACTTCTCGAAGCTGATATTTAAGTCGTCGAGGGCCCACATAACTATTCCTGAGATAGGCCTAGAGATCATACCCACAAACAATTCTGTGGATGAGATACTTACTGTTGATGGCTTGATTGAGAAGATAATAGATCATTTGGAGCCTCTATGCCCCGAAACAGATGACCCGGCTAGATGCAGAGAGATCATAGAGTGGCTCAACAAGGCCTGGAGAGGCGATGTTGGCTTCACTATAGAGATATATGATCCATCTAAGCGGACAAAGGTATTCACATTGGGCTAGCTGATTTTAGATAGGGCAGCTAACACCAATATAGTTGTTGCGGCAGCAATAGCTCCAACAGTGATTGAGGCTAAACCCAGTAGAGGCCCCAAGAACCCCGCTAAGCCTCCACCTATGCCTGCTGAAATAACGATCCTGTATGCGTGCCTCATGCAGGGACCCCCAATACATTATATTGGGTATTATTGATATATGTTTTTATAGGGGCTGTAGATTCCATCCGATGTGATAGTTAAGATGCGGAAAATCACTTACGACGACTACCTGAAATATGTTGAGGAGCACGGCCGCGTAACTGTTGAGGGCGTAGATATCGAGCTTAAACCCATAGAGGTGTCTAGGCTTTATCCGAGTGGGGAGGAGCTGACTGATGTTTCTACAACTGTTTGGAGCTTCCCTAAGCGGGGTTCATGGGCTACGCATAGGGGTGATTACAGGGGTAACTGGCCTCCTCAGATGGCTCGTGCGCTGATTCTATCATATACAGAGCCCGGGGATACCGTTCTAGATCCCATGGTCGGTAGCGGGACAACATGTGTTGAGGCTAAGCTCCTCGGGAGGAACTGCATAGGTGTAGACATAAACTATAACGCTGTTATGCTCGCTATGCATAGGCTGTATTGGCTTGAGAAATATATTGAGGCGATGGATTTTGATGCTTCTGGAAGCCCTGTGGATCCCGATGCCGTTAGGAGGTCCCGCATAGAGATATACCATGGCGATGTCCGGGACCTCGGAGCTATCGATAGCGAGTCTATAGACCTGATCGCTACCCACCCACCATACTTCAATATAATAAAGTATTCATCTAGAGAATCGAGGGAGGACGGCGACATCTCGAGGGCCAGAAGTATCGAGGATTACCTAGAGATGCTCGAGGACGCTATAGGAGAGCTCTTCCGCGTTTTGAAGCCTGGCAGATACTTGGGTATGCTTGTTGGCGATACCCGTATGCATAGGCACTATGTTCCTATAACCCATCTCGTGCTTGATCTCCTTCTGCTCAAGGGCTTCATTCTTAAGGAGGAGGTTGTTAAGATCCAGCATAAGATGAAGACAACCAGAGAGGTGTGGTCCAGATACACTAAAAGGGACTTCCTACTCATATACCACGAGAAGCTCTATATCCTTAGAAAGCCAACGGCTGCCGATGAATACTCTAAATATAGGTATAGCTCTAGATATATTCTCGAGGTCCTCAGCAAGGTTGCTGGGTGAGCAAGCTATCACCCGTTTATGGTAAAGCTAATCTATGGTCTATACTGTTATTTTCTTGGTGCATGTTTGATGTCTTCTGGCGAGTCATCTAGATATGTAGTAGATAAATACGTGGATTTCGCTCTTGAGAAACCCTCATACATGGTTCTGGGTATCCCGGATACAGGCTTGATTGGTGTCATCTCGACTGCCCATCTGATTAAGAAGCTGTCCCTTAGGGAGGTTGCTGGTGTGGATTCGTCGGTGTTTCCTCCTGTAGCTATTGTTTCTGGGGGCAAGATTAGGCCTCCTATGAGGATTTTCCATGGCGGTAACTTGATGGTTGTTCATACGGAGGTTCTTCCTGATGTGAGGTTTATTGGTGACTTGATATCTTTTATCGGGGACCTCGCCAAGAGCTATGGTGTCGACTATATAGTGTCTATGACTGGTATCCCGGCTAGTAATAGGCTGGAGCTTAAGGATCTTAAATCATACGTTATATCGACCTCCGAGGAGCTGAACAGTAGGCTGGCTGGCTATGGGTTAACTTTATTTAGCAATGGGTATCTCATCGGCCCCAATGCCTTGCTTATGAAGGAGGCTAGCCGTAGGGGGATCAATGCTATAGCTATACTTACTGAGTCTTTCGCCGAGTTTCCGGATCCTGAGGCGTCTGCTAGGAGTATTGAGGTTCTCTCCAGGATCATTGATCGAAATATAGATGTTAAGGAGCTGATTGAGGAGGGTGAGTTGATTAGGCTCAGGACTAAGGAGCATATGAGGAGGGTGCTGAAGGATATGGCCTCTATGAAGAAGGGGTTGGAGCACACTCCACCTATATATACTTGAGAAGATCTATATGGGTGGCTGTCTTATGGGCGATTCTATGGATGATGATTTTGTTAGGAGGATAGAGAGGATTCGTAGGAGGCTTGAGGAGGATATAGATCGTTTTATAGATGAGATTGAGAGGGAGGCTAGCGAGATCGAATCTATAGTTAGGCCGGGATACGACCTCAGGGGCCGTATTGTTCCGCTCTACAGCATACAGGATCTTGGTGACGCCATAAAGATACTTGTAGACATGCCAGATCTTGATGAGGGGTCCCTGAATATAGATGTTGAAAGGAACATTCTTCATATTAGGGGTAGGATGAGGAGGGGTGTTAGGATATCTAGCTGGACCATGGGTGATAACGTGGAGTTTAGCGAGTATGAGGCTGACATAGATCTGCCTATAGAGGTCCCTTCAAAAAGCAAGATTAGATCTAGACTGATTAGAGGGTTCCTAGAGATAATTATATACAAGTACTGATCTCCATCCCCCACGATATTGCCGTAAGGCTATGCTTTTAAGCGCTAAATCTTCAATAATCAATAGTGTCTGATATGGCGTGCGAGCCTATTGTGGTTGAGGTCGGCGATAAGAAGATAGAGATCAATGAGGACATAGTCAAGATACTCAACGAGTACGCTAGAACAGAATATAACCTCGAGCGCCTAGCCGAGACGCTGGACCTCGAAAGCTGGGAGGAGGCTTACGAGTTCGTTAAGAAGGTTCCCGCATGGATACTTTGGGTCTCGCCAACTCTATTTAGGCTTGAAAAGGAGAAGTGCGGCTCGAGCTAGCTGTGTGATCCGCTATGCTATAGCGTTTTTAGATACTCATCTATAGAGTTCGCAGCCTTTATCCCGGAGGCCAGGGCTTTACCTATCAGGCTTGGGCCGATAACCACGTCGCCCGCTGCGAAAACGCCTTTAATGCTTGTCCTCATTTTTTCGTCCACCCATATACTCCCATCTCTATTTAGCTTGAGCTCAGGATTCTTTATGGTTGGTGGTGTGGGTATCTCCCCTATAGCGACTAGCGCCGAGTCCACCTCCAGAATGAATTCGGAGCCCTCAATGGGGATAGGTTTCGGCCTGCCCGACGCGTCTTTTTCGCCTAGCCTCATTCTAAGTAGCTCAACCGCCTCCAGGCCTTTATCTGGGTTTCCGATGAATCTTTTCGGGTTGGCTAGCTCGATCCATTTAACCCCTAGCTTAATGACTTTCTCGATCTCGTGCCTCCTTGCTGGGGCCTCATTTATTGTTCTCCTATACACCATATAGACGTTTTTCACTCCAAGCTTAACTGCAACTGTTGCTGCGTCTACAGCGGTTAGTCCTGCACCTATAACTACGGTGCTGTCGCCAAGTGGGGGTAGCTCTGAGAAGGGGATCACGTTTATTTCTGCTTGGCAGTACTTGATCATATAGTCTAGAGCTGGGTAGACCCTGGGGAGGTCCTCCCCCTCGATATTCAGCCTCCTCTCCTTCCATGTTCCTGTGGCTATCAATACCGCGTCGTATTCTCTAACCAGCTTTATGAACCCGATTGTTTTTTCGTCCTCGCCGTCTCCATCAATCACCTTCTTGTTCAATATGAACTTTACGCCGAGCCTCTTCAGATCTTCTATCCCCTCAAAAACGTTCTTTTTAGGTATTCTGAAGTCCGGTATCCCGTATATAAGTAGCCCGCCGGGTATGGGGTTCTTATCGTATATATGTACCTCATGCCCCTTGCATATCAGTATTCCCGCAGCACCCAGCCCTGCAGGGCCTGAGCCTATAATAGCTACCTTCTTGCCTGTGGGTGGGGCTGGTTTCACGCATCTGCTGAACTTCAAAGTATCCCTAGTTAATTTTTGATTTATATGATATATTAATATAGTTTAGTGTATAGCTAATAAATTGCTTTAGGCTAATATCCCAGAGTAATATATAATAGCTGTGGAGATGCTGTTGGTGTCGTGGAGGAAGCAGCTGGCTATAGGCTTGATCTATATGGTTGTGGGCTTTATAATGTCTCTCACCGCATACGCCTACTTCTCTGATAGTCTCGATGGTTTTTCGGCTGCCCTGTCGATTATTGGTTTGGCGCTCAATATAGTTGGGATCTATATGGTTTTTCGGGCAATGATCACCTATATAATGTTTAAGAAGAGATATGTTAGATAGATCTGTCGATGCCAGGGATCAGGGTCCTCGCCCACACTCAACATTTTCTGTATTCAGTTCATAACCCCCTCATCACACTGCGGCGGGATTTTAGCACCTAAATTAATAGATGTCTGGTAGGCTTAAAAGTAGCTTATTTCTCTCTTTATCCGGCCTCTTAACTATGGTCCCCTCCCTCACCAGCGATGCGATATATTTTCTTAGGCATCTTCCATCCATGTATATGCCCTCATCCTCAAGGAGGTCGCGTAGCTCGTCGAATGAAAGACTCTTCCTGCTGGATAGATGGGATATGATTCTCTCCTTTAGGTCGGGGTACATGGAGTAGTAGCTGCTGCAATCCACCATTTCTACCCAGCCGTTTAAGTGGTGCTTTCTATACGTTTATCTAAGGTGTCTAGCGTGTTGAATCTATAAAAGGTTTGCGGTAAAAAATAATTTGGGTGATGGGGCCCTCGATCACTGAGTTGCTACATCTATAGCCCCATATGATGACGGCAGGGTTTTACTGACTTTGAGGCTCTACTTTTCTTTTGACTGCTCCTCCCTCAATCTCTCCTCGTAGTATTTCTTTAGCTCTTCGTCGCTCATGGCTCTAAATTTTTCATCCAGGATGTCTCTGGCTTCCTTGTTCTTTATAAAATAGTATGTTGCGTACGAGCATATCGGGACTACTTTATAGCCGTTTTCCTTCGCGTGCTTTACTGCTGACTCTACAAGCATTCTGGCTAGCCCCTTTCCACGGTGCTGTGGTGGTGTGTATGTTGAGATCAGATACATCTTGTTGTCTTCCACCTTGTATGTTAGGTATGCTTTTGAGCCGTCTTCAAGCTTTATATAGAATACCTCGGATGTTCTACCCACGCTGTAGCTCATTTTTCCACCATTGTTAATTTTATGCAATACCGTAATTATAGCTGTTTAACGATCCTCACGCCACGGTCTTGAATATGTCCTCGAGGATATCTATAGCTTTATCCGCTACCTCCCTAGTTATGGTTAGTGGTGGGCTTATCCTAAGTGTTGATTCTCCCGCCCCTATTACTAGGAGGCCTTTCTTGAATGATCTATATATTATGTTCTTAAGCAGACTCGGATTGGGCTTTCTAGAGTCTCTCGACTCCACTATCTCGACACCTATCATTAAGCCTAGCCCCCTAACTTCCCCGATGAATCTGTATCTCTCAGCAAGATCATTCAGCCTCCCAACAATATAGCTACCCACCCTAGCGGCGTTATCGACAAGCTTATCCGACTCGATCACGTCTAGAACGCTCAGCGCTGCAGATAGCGCTACTGGGTTCCCGCCGAATGTTGTAGCGTGTCCCCCCTGCTGGATCGACATGACATCCTCCTTCCCAACACACGCGCCCAGCGGCAGCCCGTTGGCTATCGCTTTTCCTAGAGCAATTAGATCTGGTTCGACGCCGAAGTGCTCTATAGCGAACCACTTCCCGGTTCTGCCGAAGCCTGTCTGAACCTCATCAACTATTAG
>JALXCO010000097.1 GCA_026990885.1 Desulfurococcales archaeon | reverse complement strand
TATATTCTAGCTAGCCCTTCCTCGATCAGTTCGAAACCTTCTAGAAGCTTTCTATCGATATGATCCATAGCCAGCTCCACTTTCACCCACGCTATACATATAGATCGTTTAGGTTGAGAGAGTAATAGGCACCAAGATCGATAAGCGCTTTATCGCTTAGAGTTTTTCCGTGTCAGAATTCAGCAAAAATGTGGCTGGAGCCCGAATTATGGTTAGTTATACGTGTTTTATACTAGATCTATGTTTTTCTCGCTATTGCTGTATTGATCTGGACAGTATCCTCGGTAATCATGTTCCCTCTAACAAACTTTCGCCGCCTCTCACCCTTAAGCCTGGGATGAAACCCTGGGGGGCCAGATAGCAATACGTATTTCTTCACACCCCCATGAATAAATGGAAGCATTGGAGCCCCAGCTCTATCGCTTCCTCCAGTAATCTTTAACACATAGCCCGGCAGACCTATTATTGATGCATCCACATAGTCACCTATTCTACGCCCTAAAAGCTGGGAGGCTCTCTCGCCAGAAACAACGATCTGGAAGCTTGGCGCCCTCGCAATCTCTCCCAGCACCCTCTCGGATCCAACCTTATCTTGGAGAAAACTCAATGGAGCCTTAACTATACCCACCTCCAACGAGTCGTCTTTTTCTACTTGTGCTATAAAGTTGACTTTCTCTCTATTCTCAAGGGACTTCCATAGCCTTACAGCCACAATACCGAGCTTGGGGTTCAAAATATCGTATAGCCTGCTAGATATCTTTACCTTCATGAATCGCTTCTGGTTCTTTTCCTCATCTCCATACTGGAGGTTTTCGTCACCTACCACAATTACCTTTACCCACTTTTGCTCCTTTACCTCTGTATCTGATACGACCAGCTTAAACTCAGGCATCTGCTACCTCACCTATGGCACTATACACAATTATTCTTATAGTTAATTTAAATATTGTCGCTACAACCCGGGCAGGTATTTGATCTATTAGATGTAGAAAGCCCCTATTTAGTTACTAGAGTACCATACAGGCTAGAGCTGTCCTGCTCGTACTCATCGAAACCCTCATAGTCAGGATCCCACCACGAGATCTTTGCATTGCCATGGCGTATAAGAGGCTTATCTAAGAGGGACAGAAGCGCTACCCTAGATGGCTTGTTTTCGGAAACAAACATGTATCCAGTTTCATCAGCTAGCTTCTTGGCGAACTCAACAACCTCACTGTGGCTCGGCATGTTTTCCCTGGTTAACCTATTTGTTGATGCCCCAACATGCATGTAGGCCTTTATCTCTATGAATGTTGGTTGTGCAAGCTCGATCAGCTTAGCGAATCCCTTAACAGCGTTGTTATCCATATTCCAATTCTTTATTGCTGTTATCCTAAATACTGTTGGGCATGTGAAGCTTGGTAGCATTTCAATTGTTTCAAGGGTTAGTTGCCATGCGTTAGCCACCAATGGCACGGTAAAGTATTCGTACCCCTCCTCATCGTATGTCTCTAAAGAGATATATAGCTGTGAGGGCTCCTCATCCAAATTGGCCAATATATCTGGCCTGATGGCTCTAGTAACCAGAAATGTGGTTATTCCCTGCCTATGGTACTCCTTGATTAGCTCCCCCAGCCTGGGGTATAGGGTGTTTTCACCAGTTAGGCTTATAGCAACATGCTTGGGGTTCATAGCCTCTCTGATGATCTCGTCTGGGGCTCCAAGGGATTTGTATCCAGATACCGTTCTTCTATGCTCTATTATGCTCATCTCAACGATAAACTTTGGATCATCGATCGATATGGGCCCCTTATCATCCCACTGCTCCTCGAGGTCTGTAGGTCTTAATCTCCAGCAGTGGAGACAGGCATTCCAGCACCACTGTGTCGAAACCGATGACTGTATGCATCTGTGGCTCTCTATACCATAGAACTTTCCCTTATAGCAGTACATATTGTCCATTATGGCTTTATGTGTCCAGAGGCACTTCTTAACGGCTGAGTGAGCCCCGATCAGGTGGTATTTCTGCTTCCTCAGCTTCTCATTTATCTCGGTGTATGGATCCTTGAGATCGAGCAGCCTTATCGTCATTATGTACTTACCTAAATAAAATTATTTAATACTAGGGTTTATATATTGGTGTGATCCCCAACCCTACAAATCTACTCCAAGATTTCATAACCGTGTTCCTTGAGTTTCCTTATGTCGCTGACGATCCTGTCTCTAACATCTACAGAAGGTATCTCGATCAGCAGTTCAACAACAGAGTACCCAACATCTATATCCTCACCTATCCTTCTATGGATTATATCGACTATATTGCCGTTGTACCTATACACTATATCGAGTATGCGCTTCAGCCTGCCGGGGGCGTCAAGCATCTTTATATTGATGTTTATTAGTCTCCCTTCGGAGCTCAGCCCCCTTATAATTATTCTATATAGGTTAGTGAGGTCCACGTTTCCCCCACTAATCAGTATAAGAACCCTTTTACCCTCCAGATCTATAGGCAACCTATTCTCTAAGACAGCAGCAAGCCCTATGGCTCCCGCCCCTTCAGAAACGATCTTGTTACGCTCCATAAGATAGTAAACAGCCCTAGCTATATAGTCCTCGCTAACCGCCACGATATCATCCACATACTCTCTAACGATCTCGAATGTGAGCTCTCCAGGTCTTTTAGCTAGGAGACCATCGGCTATAGAGGGCTTGATATCAACATCAATAATCCTGCCCGCCTCTAGAGACCTAATGAACTTGGGAGCCCTTTCAGGCTCCACACCTATAATTTTTACTCTAGGCACCCGCTTCTTGAGGACCACAGCTATTCCAGAGATAAGCCCCCCACCACCAACGGGGATAAGAACTATATCTACGTCGCCCAACTGCTTGAGTATCTCATGCCCTATAGTTCCTTGACCCGCTATTATGTCAGGATCGTTGAACGGATGAACAAAATCAAGCTTCCTCTCCTCAGCAAACTCTAATGCTTTCCTATACGCCTCATCGAAATAGTCGCCGTAGATTATTACCTCTGCACCGTAGCTTTTTACAGCATTCACCTTCGACGCTGGAGTTACCTTAGGCATGAATATATACGATTTTATATTATAGATGCTCGATGCATAGGCAACTCCCTGTGCGTGATTTCCTGAAGACGCTGCAACTATTCCGGAGGTCCCTTTTCTGGCCAGCTTATAGATCTTGTATAGGGCTCCTCTAGCTTTAAACGATCCTGTCTTCTGGAGATTTTCATATTTAAGGAACATGCTGCATCTATATATTTTAGACAGTGTCGAGCTAAGATCAATTGGTGTTTCATGAATATAATCCCTAATAATATCCAGAGCCTCAACGGATCTAGCATATATATCACTAACCACAGATTCTATACCCAAAACGCCACCCATACAATATACTCAACACATGTTTTTTATTAAAAATAACACAATAAATAACATGGCGGGTAGGGCCGGGGGACCCGCCCACCCCCAAACCCGAATAGGGCGTAAAGCGGGGGCCAGTAACCACCCCTGTTGGTGTGGCCAAACAATAAGCGCCCGCCACAGCAATGAAGCCCGCCCTGTGGGGTCGGCGGTGGCGGAGGCCCCTCCGGAAGGAGGGGCTCAACCGCCTTAGCGGAGGGAACCAGGCCAGGCCCGGAAGGGAGCAACCTAACCTCCGCCGTCGACGTTCACAGGTCACCGGGTGGAGTCTTGTGGCGGGGTCACGCTTATTGTTTGGCCACACCAACAGGGGTGGGGCCGCCGTTGTCTATGATCTAAGCTATAGTTATGTAGTGGATGTAAATGGTAGAATAGGGGTTCGGCTATATGATCGTGCAGGATTTTAAGGAGGATCTTCTATAGAGGGGTTTGGATTTTAGAGTTTTATGGAGGAGGTGTGATTTCCTCAAGATTTCCTTAGTACATTATAGCTCTTTATGACATCTGCATTATATGTGAGTAAAAATTCACTTAATTTGCTGCAGTTTAATGGTGTTATTGTGGATGATTTCCCGCATGAGAATAGGAGATCGCATGTGAAGCAAGGTATGCTCCACATGTTGTCTAGGGATACATAGATGTTTATTTTCTGGTTATTGTTGGTTACTGCATTAAGCATGTATGTCTGCTTTCCTTCATAGCTGATCTTCTTTCTAGTGATAAGCCCTCTTTTTATAAGTCGTAAAACTATTTTCGAGCCCTCTCTACTGTCTACTCCAAGCATTTTCCACAGCATTGACTGTATTATTCCTCCATTGCTGCTGCTTTTGAGAATGATTTCATACGCCTTTCTATCCAGGGGATCCATTGATTCCTCGTCGAGTATATCTATATACTTTTTAGTCATCATCGCTCACCATTCAGACCAAGTATTTTATCGTTTTAAACGTTTTATATTTAAAACAACACTATAAACGTTCCCAAATTCGCCCTAAATTTATCTATCGGATTAAAATATTTTAGGTTGATAGATGATATTATTGGATGCCGCATATGTGTATCTATGAAGTTAAGGCCGTGCTCATGTTCAATATGGCCACCGAATACACAGGCTTTATAGCTAGGGTCTCGTCAGAATTCGCATCGAGACATGCGGGATCTATATACAATGGCTCATCATACCTACTATGGGGTGATGGAGATTCCCTCATAAAGATCGTTGTTGACATAGATAATAGATCGGAAACCTATACGGCCATATATACACAGCGCGACCTAAAAACCCTAAAGGCTAACTTGACTGTAAGTTGCTATAAGCCGTCTAAATGTATAGATCTCTATAGAGATATTGTTGAGATAGCCAGATCCAGCGGTATAGCTGTGAGGCCCTACTGATCTTTATTTGACTGGATCATGTTTAGGTCTTTAAGGATCTTTTTATGTAGATGGTTTCTGTTTAAATGATCGACCCTGTACACCTTAACATCTCTCCCCAAGGATTTGAGTTGATGCGCTATAGAGTCAACAATATTTCTATGAACTATAAGAAGCAGGGGTTTACCGCTATTGAATACTTTATCTAGATATATCTTGAAGTCGCTGGATCTAAACTCCATCGGCCCCACCTCATCTATACATATAATGTCGGAGCCCTCAACATGCTTCATGGATTCATTAACTATCTCTTTCACTCCATCCACATCTATGCAGTAGCGCCCGAACTCAACTCTGCACTCTCCATCGATAAGCGCTTTTAGCTTGGCCAGCCATCTCCACGATCCTGTTGATAGATCTATAATCTTGAACCCTATTCTCCCCCTGTCACCTCTCACGTCTGGGCATGCAATACCCGAGATCTTTATAGATCGCTTTTTAAGTTCATCGATCACCTTCATAAAAATAGTTGTTTTCCCTATTCCGGGAGGTCCCGTAATTATTACAGAGATCATCTATGTATAAACCCTTACACCTGACTTAAACAAAATTATCATTATCTAATCAATATGTCTAAGATACTCCGATATCGAGTCAAGCTCCACAGCATCCACATCGAATTCCTTCTCAATAACTTTTCTGCGTCTACTATTGATGGTTACCAGAAGAAGCCCGCATTTTATGAATCTCTCGAACTTTCTAGACTCCTCTATTTTTCTTTCGAGCTCATCGATCTCAACATTTTCATTGTCTCTAACTATAAGCACCTTGCTCTCGTTTATTCTACTCACTATATCAGGCGCTGTATTATTTAGCTTCACAGCCTCCCCACCGGTTTTCGTTATCTCTTTTACAATGGGATCAGATATGCTTGAAGTTATAGCTTGCCTGATTATGTGTTTCCTTATCCTGCCCAAAGTATTCTCGTCGGGTATATCGTATGAGTCGATTATCTCCTCTCCGAAAACATCGAGGAGTTTTTCGGCTATATCTACAGATGGATCCATAAGGCCTTTCTCGTACTCGTATACCGACTTCCTGCTGACCCCCAGTATGTTGGCTAGATCACCTAGACTCATACCCCTCTTCCTCCTATACCTCTCCAGCATCTTACCGTTTATCCTGACGTAGAACATTCCTTTTCTCGAGTAGATAGACACCTTCTCGCCTGAAAGATACATGTCGAGTGTTTCAGGATCGATGACATCTATATCGTTCTTCTCGAAAACTATTCCAGACTCTATTTTCTCATCAGTAAAGTACTCGGAAACGATTAGTGGAAAGCTATTCAATATATATGCCGCAGCCTTAAGCTCGTTGATTTCCCGCTTGCTTATGTCTATAAGCTTTCTAGATATTTTTATCATTAGCTTGGTTGATGTTATGAGGTCTACCGATCTTTCTCCCTTATATGGGTATCTAAGTATATCTACATCGATGCTGTGCGAAGATAGAATGCTAGCTACCTTTTTAACTAGCTCCTCTGATCCTTTTCTGTGATCCTCTATGTTTTCCTCCCTATACGGGACCACAACTATCACTATATTTTATCTAGCTAATATATGTTACATCTCCAAGATATTAATATTATATTTCTCAAGAAAATAATAAATTAAGAGGCTTCGATTTAGAGGATAATATTGGGCTATATAAAATTAATTTCGATAGCTAAAGCGAGAAAACTTAAATATTCATAAGGGGCTTAGCCATTTTTCAGGTGCATCAAGCCATGTCCGGCTCTACCGGGGCTGTCGACACAGGTAAGGCTCATCCACATGATATATCCTCTAGCTACACATTTACGAGACATCAAGAACCCGTATCTGCTTTGGATGGTTATAGATTTACCGATTCTCACGTGATCAAGTTTCGCGATCTAGCCCTATATAAATCTATGCTATCTATAGCTGGCCTATCTGATCCCATTATAGATCGTTCAATGAGAGACGTCCTGCTAATGTGGTCCGACAACCTCAGAAGGAGAGGAATAGATATAGATGTTGATTTAGCCAGCAGGGTATGGGATAACGGCTCCATAAACATATTTATGGATCCCGACACCCTCGATTTAGCCCTCTATATAGCGGATAGATTATCAAGCAGAGATAGAGAGGGCATAGGCGAGCTCTATCCGTATATAGAGAGGCTGATAGATAGGCTTGATTTAAAGATCGAATTAAAAGATCTTGGAGAAAACCCCGAACAGAAAATACACGCACTCATATACGCCGCCCTATGCAGGTTTCTAGCTACAGAGGACTAGATACTACCTGAATACCTGAATACACACTTCTTTAATCTTTAATTAGTTAAAA
>JALXCO010000096.1 GCA_026990885.1 Desulfurococcales archaeon | reverse complement strand
TAGCTCACATGGGTTCTAAAGGTATGTTGCTATGCCGTGTTTCGCTGCAATTCTAGATAATTTCTCATCGAATGTGGCTAGGCCTCCTCTTGTAGATTTAGCTAGTTGTATGTAGAGGGCATCGTATACTGTTATATCTTCTTCTAGTGCTAGTCTGAAGGCTTCTTCTGCTACCTCTTTTGAAGAATGCACTCTTAGTGTTGCCCATATCTTTAAGAGGTCTCTTACGCTATCAACCGCCTCGCCCCAGCCAAGGTCGCCTATTTTTAGACTATGCTTCCATACAGCATTCAAAGCTTCAGGAAGCGCTAGGTCTATTGTTGCCAGAGCTTCTCCACCTCTAGCCCATGAGCGTGCTAGATTACGTGCCCTACCCGAATCCTTCTCCTCGAGCACAAGCTTTACTAGGAAGGATGCATCCAACACTATCAACGCTTCTCCCTCATCTTTCTAATGAGCTTTACCGAGTCCACCCTTGTTCTACGCTTCTCCACCTTCTTCTCAATGTTATCCAGCATCTCTAGAAACTCGAGAATCCTGACACGCTCCTCAAGAAATTTTCTAACCTCTCTACTCCAATCAATATGGTATTTTCTCATCTTCTCCTTAAGCTCCTTTGGCACCCTAACTGATACTATGTCAGACAATACGTATACACCATATAAGACTTAATGTATACATAGATTTTAAATGTTACGACCGAAAGCAATGCCAAGTATAATATTTATCCTTTTGAAGCTTACATACAAACTTAACCTACTAAGAATTCTGAAAATATATCTCTACCGAGCGCTGGGGATACAACAACTTGCTCAAGTTCTGCGTTGCATATACGTTCAGCATAGCGCCTATAGGTAGAGCTATCGGGCCAGCATGGCAGGCAAGCTTTCAATGTTTTCATATCGCAAGCTACAGACAGCTATAATATCCAAGGCAATAGAATATGAGGTCCCTATAATATTTGTGAGCCCAAAGAACACATCAACTACCTGTCCGAGATGTGAAACAAAGCTGGTTTATGACCATAGGTTAGCAATATGCAGGAAATGTGGTCTAATTGCAGATAGGGATACAGTAGAGGCTATAAACATATACTTGCGTGCTCTAAGGAGATGTCTCCCCTCCTAGGGTGAGGGAGGAACGATCCCCCAGTGAACGATGAAGCCAGAGGAAGGGGGAGAACAAGAAATGAGCCAATGACCATCTATATACATACATAGTAAAAACATATAAAGAGGCGAACCCCTCCTTCTGAAACCCTCTAAAGCTCTTTCGAATAATCACCACCTCTAGCTCCTCCCCCTCTCTAAACTTGACATAATCAATAGGCCTAAACACTCCCCTCTCATATCTAATCTTGATTACCTGAACAATTATCCAGACACCTGAAAATATTATATAATACTTGGCCCAATATACTTTTACTAGTCTTAGGTGTTTCATATTACACCATTACTTGCCCGTGACGTGATTTATTCTGTTCCGCTACTAATAATCCTGGGTAGTGATTCCTTACGGGATTAAGGGTACCTTAAGCCGATGACACATGTCATTAACTTGGGCTTTTGCTGGTGTATGCTGTTCTGATAGACTTTTTAATCCGTCGAACTATAATTATTTTCTGAAGATGGTGGTTTTTCATTGGCTATACTTCGATCTAGGGTTCGGGTTGGTAGGCGTGGTGTTATTGTGATTCCTAAGGATATTCGGGAGAAGCTTGGAATAGTGGAGGGTATGTTTCTTGAGCTAAATGTTGAGGGTGATAGAATAGTTCTGAAGACTAGGGATTTATGGAGTGAGCTTAGAATGCGTGGTAGGAGGCTTAAGGTAGATATAGATGAGGCTGAGAGGGAGCTGGATGAGGATGAAGAGCATTGGATGGAGAAATTGAAGCCTTGATAGTTGATACCTATGCCATTATAGCTGACCTAACTGGCCAAGCATCGTCTAAAGCGATAGATTTTCTGGAGAAGGTAAGGCTGGGAAGCATTGAAGGAATACTACACTACCTTATAGTTTACGAACTATCATATCACTGGAGAAAGGGTAGGTTGCCATTTAGAGGTGAAGAAGAATTACTAGAGTTTATAAATACGTATTTCACCATTAAGATCCTGGATGAAGCTCTTGCTGTAGAGGCGTCAAAGGTGAAGACCTTAGGCGATAAACTATTGCTGTCTTCAGGAGATCCTGTCCTTAGTAGAAGGAGGCTTTCGGTATCAGATGCCACAACAATAGCCCTAGCCAAGAGAGGGAAAATACCCATTATAACTGGAGACTCTGATCTATCCTATGTAGCGAGAAAACTAGGAATTAGCGTTCTTTGGTAAATTAAATCAGACAACAGTTCAATCTAAACTTATTTAAATTTAGAATTTAGCCTTTGAACTATTTTGATAACCAACAAAATCTACAGACCTACCTCTAGGAATTCCTCCTAACCTTGATAGCACAAGTCACATTTGTCCATACTATAGACACGATTATAATTAGATTTATAAATATAAACCGAACTTACACCGCAATAGTAGGTATATATCTAGATCTCCTTCAGGGAATGAGACGATTCCTGGATATTAATGTGATGGTTGTGGTTGCTGTATCAAAATATTTAAAAATAACTAAAAGTACTGTGGGATAGGAAACATCGATGGAATATGGCTGGGTGGTACACTGCTATGGCTTGTGTTCTTGAGGCCAGCGATTTATATAAGGAGTATCCGGGGGGAGTAGTGGCTGTTAAGGGGGTTAGTCTAAAGGCTGGTCGGGGGAGGGTTTCCCTTATGGGGCCTAATGGTAGTGGTAAGACAACTACTCTTTCAATGCTGGCTGGAGCACTTAAGCCGAGTAGAGGGGTTGTTAGGGTGTGTGGATATGATCTGTGGGGCAGAGAGTGGATTAAGGCTAGGAGGCATATAGGCTATGCTCTCCAGAAGATGCCGTTTAGGGAGAAGCTTAGCGGAATGGAGAACTTGATATGGTATGGGCTACTCCGAGGCTTGGGTTTAGGTGAGTCTAGGAGAAGGGCTAGGAGTCTATCTGAGGAGCTAGGGCTGTCAGGGTATATCAATAGGAGTGTAGCATCCTATAGCGGTGGGATGAGGAAGAGGCTGAGCCTTGCCGCCGCGTTGATGGGGGACCCCGATGTTTTAATACTGGATGAGCCCACCTCGGGGCTGGATCCGAGGGCTAGGGAGGAGTTATGGCACCTTATAGAGGTCTCGTTGAAGGACCTCACCATAGTGTTTTCGGCCCATATGTCTGTTGAGGCTGAGCTGCATTCTGACTATGTATATATCTTTAATGATGGTGTGATAGTTGCTGAAGGTAGACCTAGCGAGCTGATAGAGAGGTATGCACCTAAGCCCAGGATAATAGTCTATGTGAGGGGTGATGCGGAGCCTCTTCCGGTTGATGGTGTGGAGCCTGAGATTGTGGCTAGAGGTGTATATATGTATCCTGTAGACGATCCTAGGAATGGCATAAGGAGGATTGTTGACGCCTACAGCCTACATGGGGTGGTTGTTGAGAGGATCGAAACTCGGAAGCCGGGGTTGGAAGAGGTGTTTTTCACCGTTACCGGCAGGAGGCTGGAGGAGGGGTGAGGAGGAAGTGATATTATCCCAGATATTGAGTGAGGTGTATGCTGCCGCTAAGAGCATGGTTAAGGCTAGGGATCTATTGTTCTGGACCATAATATTCCCAATCATAGTTACGGGGCTCATGATAGGGATATTTGGGAGAGGGAGCTCGGATATAACGTTCGATATAGCGATCGAGAGCCATGATTCAGGCTGGTTTAATGAGACGGTGCACAGTATACTTAACGCAACTGGGGTCTTTAACGTTAGATTCGTTGATCATGGATTGGGTGAGCTTGTATCTAACGGGAGTGTGGAAGTTGGGCTATATATACCCCAGGGTGTGAGTAGGAATCTTAGCTCGGGGATCCAGGCTAGGGTGGAGGTGTACTACCTAGCAGGTGTGCAGGATTCAGAGGTGGCGAAGGCTAATCTGGAGGGTATACTATCGGGTATATCGAGGAATATCTCAGCTATAGGGATGAGTATGGCTTCCCAGTTCATCCCCGCAAACTTCTTAGAGAGGATAAAGTTTTTGGCGGATCCAATTATAGTGGGTAACAAAGTACTACAGCCCGAAGCTCTAGCCACCACTGGGGGGATAAGGGCCTACTATGTGGTGGGTATAGTTGGTATACAAGCCCTGTATATAGGTATATTCTCAAGTATAAGCATGATTGTTGAGAGGCGCAAGGAAGGGGTCTTTCCAGTAATACTCTCAAGCCCAGTAAGGGGGTGGGTTATGTTTGTGTCGGACACGCTAGCAACAATAGTGCTTGTTGCCATATCAGCTATAGTGGTTCTGCTGGCGGGTCTAGCTATGGGTGCTGACTACTCAAAGCTGGATCCATCTAAAACGGCTGTGAGCTTCATACTAATAGGTTTTGGGGCGGTCTCAATGATAGGTATAGGCCTTATACTGTCGATACTGGCCAAGACCTCTGAGGGTGCAACTGCCCTGGGCAACATGGTAGCTTTCCCGATAATGTTTATAGGGGGATTCGCAGTACCGAAATTCATACTACCTGAACAGCTGCAGATTGTGGCTGAATGGTTCCCGCTGTCTAGGATTATAGACTCGATAAGAAACATGATCGTATTTAACTACACAATAACCGAGGCGGTTAGCCACGCAATGCCAGCTATAATAATAGGATTAACAATATACATGATAGGAGCACTAATATATAAAAACGTACTAACAAAATTCGCAGAAACACCCTATTAGAATTAAACACAAAACATAGATCAATACAACTAAACCTCACATAAAACCCTATACTTAATCTAGTATACATTAATCTATCTACGACTGGTAACTAGTAAAGGAGGTATCTCTGTTGCTTTATCGTGGATAAGCTTTTCTCTTGCTATATTTATCTAAACTATGTTTGCATCATTAAAATACTATATTTTTCTGAAAACGTGTTCTGGCTTGATATTTATTACCAGCGAAATTTCTGATGCTTTAACTTCAGAAAGAATAATTTCCGTAAACAAGTAGATCTAAGCTAAACAACCTATAGAAGATAACTCAGATCCTTCAACATTTTCCAAGTTATCTAGCCTATATGAAAAATCGCTTTCTCTAAGAGACAAGGGATAGTCGGTGTAGTAAATAACGACTTAGCAATGTTGATTAATGGATAATGTTATCTTAGATTAGAGATTAGAAGATAAAGGCGATTTAGAGGTGATATATGTGGAAGAGTTGTTGAAGCGTATTATTATTGATCCCAAGGTTATGGGTGGTAAGCCTGTAATACGTGGAACCAGGATCTCTGTTGATCTAATACTGGAGCTTCTCGCTTCCGGCATGACTCCGAAAGAAATTGCTAAGGATTACAAAATAAGTCTTGAAGATGTGCGAGCAGCATTATTATATGCCGCCAAGATCCTGGGACGTGAGGAGATAATGATTGTCGAGGCAAAGGATTAAGCTACTTCTCGACGAAAATATTGGCTTGAGAGTCTATGAAGAGCTAAAAATAAGGGGATACAGCGTACAGGCAATTATTGAAGAGCTACGCGGCGCTTCAGATGAAGAAGTTCTTAGAATAGCAACAAATAACGGCAAAATAATAATAACTATGGATAAAGATTTCGGTTACCTAGCACAGGCATATAATCCTCCAGGAGTACTGCTCCTAAGATTAAGAACACCTATAATACCACACAGGCTAGAGGCTATCCTACGCGCTTTACGGTTAGGTGAAAGGCTATACGGCTATATAACGGTAGTTACTGAAACCAGTATTAGAAGAAGGCCCATTAAATAAAATGGTGGAAAATTAAAGCTAGGTCAGCTATATGATATATTAACGATAATAAACTATTCAACACATGGTATAGATCTGATGTGATGATCCAAAAACAATTATGTGTCTACCTATTAGGACGGAAAAACTTATATAAGTAATAAATACTGCTACTTCGATATCGGTATTTGATTAGAGGTGGTAATATGACGTCAGAGGGAAGTATAGTAGTTAGGGAAGCTAATAAGGGTGATCTAGAGGAGCTTTTAGATCTCTATATAGAATTCTATAACGAGCTACGCACCCGCCAAGGATTAAAGCTACTTAATAGAGATGGCTATCGTAGCGAGGTGGAGAGAAGCCTTTCTCGGGACAAGGTGTTTGTGGCTGAAATTAAGGGTAGCGGGGTCGTAGGCTTTATTAGGATCTCTGAGCGTGAAGGATGCTATTGGTTTGAGGAGCTCTATGTTAAATCCGAGTACCGCGGCTTGGGTATTGGGAAGAGACTTGTGAGGGTTGCTGAAAACTACGTGAGAGAGCGTAATCCCTATGCCTATGTAATGGTTCTTCCTCAAGATAGAAGAGCCGTGGGATTCTGGCTACATATAGGTTACCGCATACTAAACACTATTGAGCTCGCAAGGAATCTTGTTGAAGGTGATGAGGAGACTAGACCTATACCTCTGTTAGGTAACATACTAGAGGTATATAGATGGGCCAAAGAGGATTATACATCTCTGGAAAGGAGGTTCCTATATTTAGTAGAGGAGTTCCTGAAAAGAGAAAAGAATGGGAATGAGTTGCTGAAGGTTTTTGTTGAAGCGTTAGAATCTCAACTTGGATCATAAAGTACACTCTAGATAATCTATAAAATCTATAAACGGTAAAACTATGGATACGCTATAGATAAACGAGTCTATATTATAGCGGCTGGGATGAAATTATTAGTATCAATTAATAATTCTGTAGTTGCTCGGCTTTAGAAGATAATCCTGAAAAGTCTATGTAGCTATTGTATTGATGGCTATATGGTTAGGTTTAAAGCAGGGCTATTAGTATGCATCAGCAAATCATTAACTATGTGATATCTATCGCTCTAAAAGCTTTAATAGTCTAATCCGTTGAAAGATCTTTCTACAAGTACTAATTAACACCTAAACTATACTCTATATTGATTCATTTCATAATTGCACTGCTACCTTCCCACCCACCAAAGCTTTTAAGCTTTTAACTAAACACGGGTCATGAAGCTCTGTTGGGGAGCATACTTTATGGACGGAGCAGACAAGAGCCTTTTGGAGATGAGAGTGGCTAGCGAATCTCTCAAATGGTCCCGAAGAA
>JALXCO010000095.1 GCA_026990885.1 Desulfurococcales archaeon | reverse complement strand
AGGTATGTATTGAATATAGCTAGCGTAGGCATCATAACCAGCGGGAGAACAGCTAGAATAGCTAGTGATTTATAGTCCCTAACAAGCTCGAGGAACTCCTTTTTTATAAGGGGCTTAATGCTCATCGCCACCACTTCTGTTAACGAGCTTTATGAATGCCTCCTCAAGATCTCTCGCGCCAGTCCTCTCTATAGCCTCGTCTGGGGTCCCCGTATATATGATTCTCCCCCTATCTATCAGGGAGACCCTATCGCATATCGACATAACCTCAAGCATGTTATGGCTTGATAGAATAATTGTTGTTCCGTATCTATCTGTGAAGTCCCTGATCCTAGATCTGATAGCTACATTAGAGAACACATCAAGCCCAGATGTCGGCTCATCAAGTATAGCTATCTTCGGCTTCACCATCAATGATCTAGCTAGGAGGAGCCTTCTCCTCATACCCTTACTATATGTGCCTGTCTTCTTCGAAAGATCCTCTTTACTCAATCCCGATATCTCGATACCCAGCTCAACAATCTCGCTGTAATTGTCCTGGTCATATAGCCTCGCAAAGAACTCAAGATACTCGTAGCCAGTAAGCCTAAAATAGGTGTCTGACTCCTCAGGAAGATACGTTATCTTCCTCCTTACATCTAGAATATCGCCGTCACCCCGAATCTGCCTGCCAAAAAACCTTAGATAGCCCTTAGACGGCTTAACCAATGTGGCCATTATCCTTAATGTTGTTGTCTTTCCGGCGCCGTTCGGGCCTACAAGACAGAAGACCTCGCCGCTGTATATCTGGAGATTTATATTATGCAGTATCGTCCTGGATCCATACGCCTTGTATATGCCTATAAGCGATAATACCTCCTCCACTTTATGGCTTACCCCTTAAACCCTCACTGTATTATTATATTTTTACAGCTATGTTAATATTTCAAGAACCAAATTTTTAATTTAGCCGACCAAATATGATATATGGGGAAACACGTTGAGAAGGAGGAAAAGCATATTTGATCTGTTTGATGAGCTGATTAGAGAGCTTGATAGGGAGCTCGCTGAGGAGATTAGAGATCTCCATAGGAGGTGGGAGAGGTTTTTTGAGGAGGTTGGAGATGTTGAGAGGATTGGCCCTAAGCCTGTGGTCTATGGCTTTAGGCTGACTATTGGTCCTGATGGGATTCCGAGGATTGAGAGGTTCGGTAATGTGAAGATCCGGAGGGGTGCTGAAGGCCCTGTTAGGGAGGTTAGATACTCTGAGGATATGGAGCCTCTGGTGGATATATATGAGGAGAAGGACACCATAACTGTTGTGGCCGAGATACCCGGTGTTGAGAAGGAGAACATCAAGCTTAAGGGCAGGGGATCCAAGCTCATTATAGATGCCAGGAACTCCAGGAAGTACTATAAGGAGATAGACCTACCACACGATGTAGATGTATCAAGAGCAAAAGCAACATACAAAAACGGCGTCCTAGAAATAAAGCTACCCAAGGTAAAAAAGGAGGATGAAGGAGTGGAGATAAAGGTCGAGTAGCCAGCCTAATCAGTTTTTAGAGTGAATTTAGCCCGGAGTAATTCACAGGCCTATTTTTAGGGAAGAGGTATTGATCCTATCTACACCAGGCAGCCTAGATGTTAGAGCAATACTAGTTGTTGGAATGCCAGGCTCGGGAAAGTCGATATTTAGCGAAGCTGCAAAAGACTGCGGTATTCCCACAGTGGTTATGGGCGATGTCATAAGGAGGGAGATAAGATCTCTCGGTCTAGAGGTGAATAGGGAAAACATGCTTAAGATAAGCAGGGAGCTGAGGTCCCGCTACGGCAAAGATATAGTTGCCAAGAGAACTCTTGAGACTATCGCGGATCTAGACTCTAAATGGGTTATAGTCGATGGAGTTAGATCTCTTGAAGAGGTCAACCTATTCAAAAACAGCCTGGCCGAGATATATATTGTTGCTATCCACTCAAGCCCAAGCACCAGGTTCAGAAGGCTTCTAGAAAGATCTAGAAGCGGAGACCCCCAAAACTGGAGGGATTTCGTTGAGAGAGACATGCTTGAGCTCAGCTACGGCTTGGGATCGGTGATAGCTCTAGCCGACTACATGATCGTCAATGAAGACATAGATCTAGATACATTCAGAAACCTATGCCTCAGTACACTAAAGAAAATAACTGGAGCAAGATGCTGAGTACAGTAGCTGAAATCTATATTCAAACAATTAAGAACTCAAGCAAACTTTTCTAAGGCGTCCGGAAAGATAAGTGTATTCTTTAGTCCTATTCTCTCTATAAAAAATTTAAGAGTCTCATCTATTGTCAATAGCTTTAAGTCGTATAATATAGTTGTTGCATAGAGAATATTATCAATAATGTCCTTATGACCTAGTTCCCATAGCTTTAGAGCCTCCATAAAAACACTAGCATCAATAGGAGCTTCCATATATCGTTTTGACTCTAATATACTCCTAAGACCTTCTTCGAATCTACCAAAATTTAAAACACCTCTGCTTTGGAGCCTTAAAGCTAACCATGATGCTTCCAGCAGGCTAAACCTCGAATAGTATATATCTGCTCTAATTTGATAGAGTCTTTCTAGAGCTTTTTGGACTTTGTGACCAACATCAATACCTAGTGTTGGAAGTATGAACGAGGTATCAAGAAGGATTTTCAAGGTGTTTTGATTGTTCTTCAAGGCTGATCCTCTCAACCTCTTCAGGATCTATAGAAGTCATCTTTTCACCTTTAATCGCTAGCCATAGCGGATCCCTTATAGGCTCCAGAATTATTTTCCCATTTTCAACTCTAGCTAAAAGCCTATCGCCCTCCCTTAGGCCCAATTCCTCAACTATGGCTTTGGGTAAATGAACAGCGTATTTCTTTCCTACTTTCATCTTTATTTTCCGGCTCAATATGATATACCAGATTTTTCTTTATAAACCAAACTAATAAGCATAAACCAGGTAGATGAGAGTGAGCTAACGCATAAATTTTCAGTATCTAGAGATTGCTAGCTGTAATTCCTACAGATATAGCTGGGCGCGTTGAAGCTGTGAGATATAGTTATTAGCTGATATTTTAAATCAATATGGTGCATGGAAAATGAGCGATACCGCAAAAAGCCTTAAGGTTGGTGAGGATGTTGTGTATACTGTGGTTAGGGAGAAGAATAATGATGTGATTGGCAGGGTGGAGATTCAGGTTAGGATAGATCATATTAGGAGGGGGACCCCTTCTAGAGAGGAGGTTGTGGATGCAGTATCAAAGATGTTTTCTGTGGATAAGTCTCTTATTGTGGTTAAGAAGATCGTGTCTGTATATGGTAGGGGGACCTCTATAGCCCGGGTAAATATCTATAGGTCTCAGGATACCCTAAGGAAATTCGAGCCGAAATACTTAATTGAGAGGTTGCAGAAAAAGAGTGGTGAGTCTAAGGAGTGAGGGGGTGAAGTAGCCCGTGAGTGAGTCGAAGAGGTTTAGATCCTCTATGTATGAGATCGATCCCAGTACAGGGAGCATAAGGCTGAAAAACAAGAAATGCCCCAGGTGCGGAAGCATTATGGGTTACTATAAGGCTGGAGGCGAAAGATGGTACTGTGGCAAATGCAGATACACCGAGTTTGTTGTCGGTAAATCTAGAGCTTAGTCAGATCTAAAGCGCCCCTGCTAGGTCTACACCTGATCGTACGCACCCTATACCCGTGTTTCCTATATATTTCATGCACCCTGCCCTCTATAGCCTCGATGTTGTTAGGATCAACAAGGGCTATCATGCTTGGGCCAGCCCCGCTGATGGCTACACCGTACCCTCCTGCATCGAGGATCTCTTTCTTAACGATCCTATATAGCGGTACAAGAACCTCTCTAGCCGGCTCAACTATCACATCGTTAAACCCTTTCCCCGCTATCTCCGGTTTGTCTGTGGCTATCCCGTAAATCAGCAGTGATAGATATATGGAGTTCTTTATATGATCCCTAAGCGATACTTCCTGGGGGATCAAACCTCTACTATACTTTGTTTTTTGTTTTGGAAGATCAATGTCAGGAACTATTAGAAGAAACATGAACCCCTCGCCACTAGAGATCCTGTATACATCCCTAAGCGAGCCCCCATTATCTATATCAATCAGCACAAAACCACCCAAAAGACTGGCCGCTATATTATCGTAGTGCTTGCTTCCAGCGACCAGCTTCTCGCCCTCTACAGCTATATCCAGGAGGTCCCTATATTTTAGGGGCTCACCCAGTATTCTGTTTAATCCCGCCACACCCCCTACGCTGGATGCCCCGCTACTACCCAGCCCCTTCCCCGGAGGTATGTTTTTATGTATCTTGATCTCTAGATTAAGCTTTTCTCCAACAACATCTAGAAACCTCAATACAGGTATCGTAACCGCGTTCTTTTCGGCATCGGCTGGCACCTCGTTGGCGTATTCTCCCTCGATCTTTAGCTTGATCTTGCTGTATCCCTCACCAACCACGCTCACCTCAACCCTATCGTAGAAGGCGTTGTGGGCTACAGCAACTATATCGAATCCTGAAGCCAGATTTGCTGATGTGGATGGGACCTCTACAGCTATCCTGCCGCTGGTTGCTAGAGGCATTTTGTTTCGGTAAATTTATACTATAACTAAAATTATATACTTAATCTTAGATACTAGTTTAAAGTTGGTGGATTGATATGGGTGGGTCGTCGGATAGGTATTTTACCGGTTCTCTAGTGGAGATCGCTAATAGATCCTGTATAGATGAATATACCGACCACAAGATATATGAGGAGCTATCCGCATCAAGATTCGTCAGCAGGGAGGCATCAAGGAAGCTTAAGGAGATGTCGAGCCATGAGCTCAGACACTATGAGTTCTGGAGAAAGTACTCATCCAACTGCAGACCCAGGCTCCTGAGACTAAAGATCTTATTCTACAAGATACTGCTGGTACTGATGGGCATAACCTTTGTTGTTAGGTTTCTAGAGAAGCACGAGAAGGATGTTATAGAGAGCTACAAGTCGATTCTCAACAGCATACCCATGGAGGACCGCGGCACGCTTGAAGATATAATAAAGGACGAGGAACTCCACGAGGATCATCTAGCCAACAGCCTTAACGAGGTCAGGATAAAATACCATAGCTTCGTGGTGCTGGGGCTATCGGACGCAATAATAGAGATAGCGGGCATACACGCAGGCACCCTTGGAGTGTACGACAATACAATAGTTGCTGGATTAGCTGGATTAATAGCTGGCGTTGCCGCATCGATAGCTATGGCTTCAGCTGCATATAATCAGGCCAAGCAGGACGTTAACAGCGGTATAAGGCCTGGTGTTTCAGCGGTGTATACTGGTATAGCCTACGGCATAGCTGCTGTTCTGCTTGCCCTACCCTACTTCATTATACACGATATATGGTTTGCCTTTGTGGCCTCGATACTTATCTCGATACTGATGATAAGCTACATAAGCGCCTTCGCCTCTGTAGTGTTTGATAGAAGCTTTAAGAGGGAGCTGATCGAGACGACACTAATAATTCTAGGCGCCTCAGCAATACTGTATTTCTTCGGCGAGGTTGTGGGCTCGTTTATAGGTGTGAAAGCAATATAGTTTAATAATCTATTTTCATAAAATTTTATATAGCTGTAGAGCTTAGGCGTGTGGCGAATCAATATAGCCCGAGTAAGGCGGTGAAAACAGGAAATGGGTGGCGGTGAAAAAAACGCTGGAAAAGATATAGTTCTTGAAACAAGCGGGTTGAGGAAGAGCTTTGGTGCTCTAAGGGCTGTTGATGATGTTAGCATGAGTGTTAGGGATTCTATGATCACGCTGATTATAGGGCCCAACGGCTCTGGAAAAACAACACTTATAAATACTATAGCTGGGGTGTACAAGCCTGATTCAGGGAGAGTTAGATTTAGAGGTATAGATATAACCGGGTGGCCACCCTACAAGATAAATGAGCTGGGTCTAGTGAGGACCTTCCAGATTCCCCAGCCCTTCACGAAGCTAATGGTTATTGAGAATCTTCTTATTTCTTCTAGGGATATAGATCGTGTATCCATATCTAGAAACCTACTTAGGAAATGGATCGAGAAAGAGAGCAGCCTAGTTAAAGAGGCCTTCAACATACTAAAGTTCCTTAACCTGGACAAGGTTTGGGACCACTACGCCTATGAACTGAGCGGTGGTCAGCTCAAGCTTCTTGAGCTTGGAAGAGCGTTGATCAATAAGGCTAAGCTGATTATTATGGATGAGCCTATAGCTGGTGTCGCGCCGACCCTTGCACACAGCATACTTGGGTTCATGAGAAAGGCAATCTCCGAATACAATGTCACCTTCCTGATTATCGAGCATAGGCTAGATATAGCCTTGAAATACGTTGATTTTGTCTATGCTATGCATAGGGGTAGAATTATATCTAGCGGGGTCCCCGATGAGGTTATTAAGGATCCGAGGGTTATAGAGAGCTATTTGGGTGAGGAGATCAAGAAATGATCCAGGTAAAAAGCCTCAACGCGGGATACAGAAAGCTCCATGTCCTATACGACGTGGATTTTGAGGCTCTAGATAAAGGGATAACCGTTATAGTAGGCCCAAACGGGTCAGGGAAATCAACACTGCTCAAATCCATAGTGGGGCTCACCACAATATATAGCGGAAAAATACTGTTTGAGGGGCAGGACATAACTAGGGTGCCGGCATATAAGAGAGCCAGGATGGGGATAGTATTTACGCCCCAAACAGACAATGTTTTCTCGAACCTCAGTGTTGAGGAGAATCTAAGAATGGCTCTATATACTATAGATAAATCGGAGTACGACTCGAGAATCTCTCAGGTCTACGATCTTTTTCCCCAGCTAAAGCTATATAGACAGAGACGCGCTGGCGAGCTAAGCGGCGGCGAAAGACAGATGCTCGCTCTCGGAATGGCTATGGCGAGGAAGCCTAAAGTACTGATCATGGATGAACCAACTGCGCAGCTGTCTCCGAAGTTTGCTAGATTGATTCTTGATAAGATTGTAGAGATCAATAAAAGCTTCAGCATACCAATAATACTTGTGGAGCAAAACGCTAAGGCTGCTCTTAATATCGGGGACAAAGCATACCTCCTAGTTGGTGGAAGGGTTATCTATGAGGGCGGTGCTAAGGAACTTTTAAGCAATCCTGAGCTAAGCAAAATGTATCTGGGACTATAACGTTAAAAA
>JALXCO010000094.1 GCA_026990885.1 Desulfurococcales archaeon | reverse complement strand
GTGAAGCATGTTCTCGAAAAGCTAAAGGATGTAGACGCAGTAGTGGCTCTCGGAGCCGTGCTTGAGGGTGAGACTGAGCATGATGAGGTTGTGGCCCACCAGTCCGCTAGGAAGATAATGGATCTAAGTGTGGAGTACGGCAAGCCAGTCACCCTGGGCATTATTGGTCCTGGAGCGACCAGGCTTCAGGCGCTTGAGAGGGCTGAGGAATACGCTAGAAGGGCTGTCGAGGCTGCAGTTAAGCTTGTTAGGAGACTTAGGGAGTTGGACAATGTATAGCTCATGTTAAATCTTAATATATATTTTATATTTCCTATTTAGTTGTTGGGTGAACCTTATTTCCCAGGCTCTGGCTAAAGATCTGAATCTAGATAAGGCCCTCGGGATTTTTAGGGTTCTCGACGACCAGGGGGTCCCCGACGAGTCGCTGGAGCCTAAATTGAGCAAGGATTTTCTATTGAAGATCTATGAGTACATGGTTAGAACCAGGATCCTCGACGAGTGGCTACTGAAGCTCCAGAGAATGGGCAAGGTAGCTATACACGCACCCAACAAGGGTCAGGAAGCAACAATGATAGGCGCGGCGCTAGCCCTGAGAGAGCAGGACTGGATGTTCCCAAGCTATAGAGAGCTCGGGGCCCTGCTAGTTAGGGGCATGAGCGAGGAGGAGATTATTGATAGGGCTATGGCCAACGCCGACGATCCGCTTAAGGGGTCGGATTTCGCCATATATGGCTCTAGAGATAAGAAGATAGTTCCAGCCCCAGTACCCGTAGGCAACCAGATACCACACGCCGTGGGATTTGCTCTAGCAGCAAAGATAATGGGTGACAATATAGTTGTGTTAACGTTCTTTGGCGATGGGGCGACATCACGCGGCGATTTCCATTTCGGCTTGAACTTCGCCGGATTATTTAAGCCGCCGGTAGTGTTCGTTATACAGAATAACCAGTGGGCTATATCCCTCCCCGTTAGGAAGCAGACAGCCGCGCCAACTCTTGCTGTGAAGGGTGTGGCCTATGGGGTCCCCTCAATCCGTGTTGACGGAAACGATGTTCTGGCTGTATACTCTATAGCTAAAGAGGCTGTCGACAAAGCAAGCTCCGGCGAGGGGCCCACGCTTATCGAGTCCCTAACCTATAGGTTGGGGCCCCACACAACGGCTGATGATCCTAGAAGATATAGGAGTGATGAGGAGGTTAAGAGGTACGAGGCTAAAGATCCTATACCCAGGTTCCGCAGATACCTCATGTATAGAGGTGTGCTTAATGAAGATCTCGACAGGGAGATTTGGGGCAGGTGGAGGGACTATATAGAGACTGTAGTTAGGAGATGTCTAAGCAAGCCAGAGCTCCCGGAGGAAGTTATATTCGAGGACGTATACTCCGAAATGCCGTGGAACCTCAGGGAGCAGCTCGAGGAATTCAGGGAGTCTCTTAGGGTTATGAAGTCTCTCGGCTTGAGGGTAGAGTAGCCATGCCAACCATGAATATGGTTCAGGCCCTTAACCAGGCATTAAGGGAAGAGATGAGGAGGGACCCCAGGGTAATTGTTCTAGGCGAGGATGTGGGGTATAGGGGAGGCGTCTTCCTGGTTACCGAGAAGCTAATAGACGAGTTCGGCGAGCTGAGGGTTATCGATACCCCCCTAACCGAGGGTGGCATTGTTGGGATAGCTGTTGGCATGGCTATGTATGGGCTTAGACCCGTTGCCGAGATCCAGTTTATCGATTTTGTGTATGAGGCGTTCGATCAGATCGTTAGCAACGTTGCGAAGATCAGGTATAGAAGCGGCGGGCAGTTTTCGGTCCCCCTCGTCATAAGGTCACCCTGCTGCGGAGGGGTGAGGGGAGGTATGCACCATAGCCAGAGCCCCGAAAGCTACTTTATCCATACCGCCGGGCTTATAACTATCATGCCTTCAACGCCGTACGACGCTAAAGGGCTCCTCAAGGCCTCTATAAGGGTTGACGACCCGGTGATTTTCCTGGAGCCTAAATCGATATATAGAACAATAAGGGAGGAGGTCCCCGAGGAAGACTACATAGTGCCTATAGGTAAGGCTAGGCTGGTTAAGGAGGGTTCAGACGTAACTATAGTGACGTACGGGGCAATGGTGTATAAGTCTATCGAGGCATCCAAGCTTGCTGCGGAGAAGCATGGTTGGGATGTAGAGATAATAGATCTTAGAACCCTAATGCCGTTCGATCGTGAGGCCGTTCTGAAGAGCATCGAGAAGACCGGCAGGCTGGTGATTGTTCACGAGGCACCCAAAACGCTGGGGCTGGGTGCAGAGATCTCGGCTTATGTGGCTGAGAACGCTATAGAGCTTCTTAGGGGTCCCGTGGTCAGGGTAGCGGGTTACGATACGCCATTTCCACTTGTGCATGAGAAGCTCTACATGCCTAATGTGGCCAGGATATATATGGCTATAAAAAAGGTAATGGAATACTAATTCTTGAGGTGCTTGTTTTGGCCAGGATTGAGAAGGTTAAGCTCCCTGACATAGGCGAGGGTATAGCTGAGGGGGAGATAGTTAGGTGGCTTGTGAAGAAGGGGGATAGGGTTAAGCAGTTCCAGCCCCTTGTTGAGGTGCTTACCGATAAAGCCAATGTCGAGATCCCTTCACCGGTGTCTGGGCGTGTAGTTAGGTTCCTGGCCAGTGAGGGGGAGAGGGTTAGTGTTGGCTCGCCTATAGTAGAGATCGAGCTCGAGGGCGAGGCTGTCGAGCCTGAGGAGAGGGCTGGTTCTGCCGAGGAGGTTAGGGAGGGCGTCTCTCCAGAGTTGGGTGAGAAGGTGGAGGTGAAGAAGGAGGAGAGAAGGGTGGTTGTTCGTGCACCGCCATCTGTTAGGAAGCTTGCCCGTGACCTTGGTATAGATCTAGCTAAAGTGAAGGGTACAGGGCCTGGAGGGGTTATTACTAGAGATGATGTGCTGAGATACGCCCAGGCTCAGCAGGGGGCTCAGGCCCAGGCTACAGCTAGAGCTGCTGAAGCCGAAAAGATCCAGGTGGAGGCTGTAGAGAAGCCCAAGGCCCAGACTGTGAAGGTCGAGGCCGCTGAGCAGGCCGTCGAGAGGATACCTCTGAGGGGCATTAGGAAGATTATGGCTGAGAGGATGGCCCTTGCTAAATCAAGGATTCCCCACGCATATATAGTTGAGGAGGTTGATGTCACGGACCTCCTATCGCTTAGAGACCATCTAGCTAAATACGCCGAGGGCAAGGGTATCAGGCTCACTATCCTCCCGTTTATAGTTAAGGCTGTGGTTAAAGCCCTGAAAGAGTACCCGCTGCTCAACTCGTCGCTTGATGAGGATAGAAACGAGATCGTGGTGAAGAAATACTACAATATCGGTATAGCCGTAGATACCGAGATGGGCCTTGTTGTTCCAAATATAAAGAACGCTGATCGCAAGGGGCTGTTTGAGATAGCTAGAGACATATCTATGCTGGCCAGCAAGGCCAGGAGCGGCAAGCTAGATCTGAGCGACGTTAGGGATGGGACGTTCACGATAACCAATATAGGATCTATAGGAACAGTAATGGGCATGCCCGTGATCAACCCGCCCGAGGTAGCTATTCTAGGTGTGCATCGCGTGGTAGATAAGCCTGTATATATAGATGGCGAGCTGAAGCCTAGAAAGGTTGTTAATCTCTCTCTCAGCTTCGACCATAGGGTTATCGAGGGCGCGTATGCGGCCAGGTTCCTTAACCTTGTGAAGAGGTATCTAGAGGACCCCATACTTCTGGTTGTGTCGGACAACGAGCTCAAGGTCTAGATAGGCTCTATAGCTCCTCTATAGAGGTGGTGTGTGTCAGATGAAGAAGTATGATGTGGTGGTTATTGGCGGGGGTCCCGGTGGGTATCCCGCAGCTATAAGGGCTGCGCAGCTGGGCTTGAGCGTCGCTATCGTTGAGATGAACAGGTTTGGTGGGGAGTGCACCAATTTTGGCTGTATACCAACCAAGTCGATGATTAAGCCTGTTGAGGCTATGTGGTATGTTAGAAATAAGGATTTCTTTTCGGGTGAGGTGTCTCTCGATTTCCAGAAGTATATGGAGTGGGTTAAGGGTATTGTTGGTAGGTTGAGCAATGGTGTGAGGGACCTCCTGAAGGGCAATGGTGTCGACATGTTTGAGGGCAGGGGGAGGCTGCTGGATCGCTATAGCGTTTCTGTTGATGGCTCAGAGGTTCTTCAGGCTAGAAGTATTATTCTGGCTACGGGGACCTCCCCGTCCTCAATCCCCGGTGTTGAGGTTGATGGTGAGGTTATACATAATAACAGGACTATTATGGGGCTTAAGAGGAGGCCCTCATCGATTCTGATAATTGGGGGTGGCTATATAGGTGTTGAGTTTGCGTCGATGATGTCTAAGATCGGTGTTGAGGTGTATCTTGTCGAGATCATGGATAGGCTACTGCCGGGCATGGATAGCGACTTCTCCAGGTTTATTGAGAGGAAGCTTAGGTCCTATGGGGTTAAGGTGTTTAAAGGCACAAAGGTTAATGAGGTGAAGAAGCTTGAGAATGGCGTTAGGGCCTCCCTATCAAATGGCTCATCTATCGATAGCGAGATCGTTCTGGTAGCGGTTGGCAGAAAACCCAATACCAGCGATTTAGGGCTTGAGGCCGCTGGTGTAGAGACAGACTCGAGAGGCTTTATCAGGGTTGATGAGAGATGCAGAACAAACATCCCCAATATCTATGCTGCTGGAGACGTGACTGGTGGGGCCATGCTCGCCCACAGGGCATTTATGCAGGGCGTTATTGCCGCCGAGAATGCCGCTGGTTTAAATTCTGTTTTTGATGCTAGGGGTATTCCTGCTGTCGTGTTTACGGATCCTGAGCTAGCGTATGTTGGTGTTAATAAGGAGGAGGCCTCGGGTATGGGTATCGACGCCGATAGTGTTAGGATCCCTCTTGGCGGTGTTGCCAGGGCTATAATCGATGATAGTGCCGATGGGTTCATAAAGGTGACTTTTGATAGGGAGTCTAAGGCTGTTCTCGGGGTTCATGTTGCTGCCCACAACGCCTCCGAGATCATATCTGAGGCTACTCTAGCTATAGAGATGGGGGCTACGTTGGAGGATCTAGCTTTAACGATCCATCCGCACCCAACAATCTCCGAGTCCATTAAGGAGGTTGCCGATGTAGCCCTTGGGAGGCCCCTCCACTATCTGATCAGGAGGAGGGGCTAGCTAGTTTTTATCTAGGAAGCTATGCTCCTGTATATCTCTTCCGGTGGGGGGACCTCTAGGCCTGCTCTAGAGAAGAATCTAGCTATGTTGTATATGTCGTTTTTTAGGAAGCCGTGTGCGTTCGGGTGTGTTTTTAGTACTGCCTGTGACACGTCTATTATGTATGGCTTGCTTCTGTAGATCATTATGTTGTACTCGCTGAGGTCCCCGTGAACAAGCTCCGCGTCCACATACATTTTCTTTATCTCCTCCACTATGGCGCTGAATAGTTCTTGAAGCTCCTCCTCCGATGGGTTTGCCGATTCATAGTATTCCTTAAGTAGCGGTGCTCTAACCCCCTTCTCGCCGATGAACTCCATAACCAGCACGTTGTTCGATACGCATATGGGTTTTGGGACATTCACTTTTGCTCTATATAGCTTCTTTAGGTTCGAGAACTCCTTCTTAGCCCACATATATATGAGTTTCTTTGGAGATAGCCCTTTATATCTTTCGAATCTGGGGTCCCCTGCCAGGTACTTCCACATAGACCTTCTGAACTCCGAGGTTAATGTTAGGTAGATCTTTACTGCCAGCTCGCTACTCTCCTTGCCTATACCCCAATACACCCTCGACTCCTTCCCTGCTGATATAACGCCCTTGAGGCTTCTTATGCATCCTCTCCTTTGAAGATCCATTATGGTCATGATCGTGCTGCTGTCGAAGACCTCCTCAACGATCTCGTAGAGATCCTGATCCTTCATCCTCTTAACGCTCTCTATCTTCCTGAGCTCCCTATCTACAGCCTTCTCGAAGTCCTCCCCCAAGCTTCCACCAGATAGATTTATTTAGCTCCTGCATAACGCTAGATAGTCCTTTGGTATGAATCTGCCTAGGATCTCTTCGGCTAAACCCTTATATTCTTCATCCACCTCTATTACAGAAACCCCCACCCCGGGCTGGCCGTAAGCCACCATATCGCCCACGTCGGCTTTCAATATACATATCGGTGTTAATAGATCCTCTTCACCATCCACGATTATAAGCCTCTTTAATCTTGGGTCCCGCCTCTCCATACATACGGCTCTTATCGATTCCTCGCTTACAGCCCCTGGAGGGTTCGATATCCTGGTGATTTCCGCATCTATCGCTGTGTATATAGAGACTATATACCCCTGGTTCCTGAACACCCTTCTCTCGCTTCTGCCATCCACAACAGCTGTGTAGGGTACCGTGTCTAGCTTGAGGAGGGTGTATGTAAGTATATCCCCGATGCTCCACAGCTTTCTGCCTGACGCCTTCCTCTTCAGCTTATAAGCCACAGTGAACCTGTCTGCCCCAGATATCGTTTCTCCGTATGGCTTTGATAGCACAGGCCTCAGCTCGTCTGGAAGCTTAAATACCCTCAGGCTATCCACCTGGAAAATATATTCTATCAGCCCGAAAAGGGTTCTCGTGCTTATATTTGTATTAATTAATGATTACAGTGGTGATTTGGTTGTCCTATGAGCGGCTTGGCACTGGTGCGACTGCTGTTGGTTTAAGGACCAAGGATTTCGTTGTTTTGGGTTCTGAGAAGAGGTTTGGCTATGGGGGGTTCGTGATGAGCAAGACCGCTAAGAAGGTTTATAAGGTTAGCGACCGTGTGGCTATAGCCGCGGCCGGCATCTTCGCCGATATACTGGCGATAACCAGGATCCTGAGTACCGAGCTGAAGTACCATGAGATATCTACGGGCTACAAGATCTCTGTTAAGGGTGTAGCCAAGTATCTTTCGGCGGTCATGTACACCTATAAGTATTTCCCGTTCATTACCGAGGTGATTGTCGGGGGTATAGATGAGGAGGGGACCCATGTATACGTTATGGATCCTGTAGGCTCGGTTATAGAGGATGACTACGCAGCCGTCGGCACTGGGGCGCCCATAGCTATAGGAATTATAGAGTCTGGATACAAAAATGATCTATCTCTAGAGCAGGGCGTCGACCTGGTTGTTAGATCCCTGAAAGCCGCGGCATCCCGCGAC
>JALXCO010000093.1 GCA_026990885.1 Desulfurococcales archaeon | reverse complement strand
ATCTTTTTGATCTGCTTCTCAATAGATCTGATGATCTCCTCCACCTTAGCGATTTCATCCTCAACAAATAGATGGTCGCAGATCCCATCATAGAAGCAGTCTATATGCAGCCCCTGGGACCTAGCCATGAATCTCTCGGCGAGAGAATCATAGCCAAGCCTCCTTAACCCATCCCGCTTCTCCCTATAGGTTTTAGCATCGACCCTATGAGCTGTTAGGAGGGCTTCAACAGCCTTATTCACAGCGAGCCAAGCCTTCTCTGCCGAGTCCCTAAGCTTCATGGGGTCCCTTGACTTCTTGAATTCCTCAAGCTCCCTCTTCGAGGTCTCTAAAGCTTTAGATGCTTCATCAAGAAGACTATCTATAGATCTTCTCCAAACCATAAAGTCCCTCTCCCTTTCAACCTTCTCAAACTCCACTCCGAGCCACACCCCTAGCCAGATGCCTAGGTTAGATTGATGCGCCTTCTCTCAGCACCCTTTGATGACCAGAGATCCTTTATCTTATGCTGTAGGGAAACGGACTCCATGTCAATATCTGATAATATACCCTCTATAGCTTCTATAGGATCACCTTCGAAGGATTCACTCTCATTCTCGATCGAGGATATCCACTTTATGATGGCTTCCTCAACAGCCTTACTAAGAGCACCTTTACCATACCCAAATCTCCTCATCGCTAGCTCTCTGAATCTACGCTCAAGCCTAGGGTCTATATTAGCTCTAATAACCATATTAAAACGCCTTAAGCAATATAGCATTAAGACAATATAAACTTGATGCCAAATAGCTGTTTACACGGTAATTACGGTAATTAGAGATATTTAAGATATCTCTATAAGATTCACTCTCCTTCTATAGGATTCCAGCATTTGTTTTGTGGCTACATGTATCTCGAAGAGATCTCTAATACCTCTCTCCCAGAGAGCGGCCAACACCTCCCCCGGTGGTTTATCCGTGACCACAAGGATATCTATATCGCTTGAGAGGAGGCTTCTGCCCTCAGCCACGCTCCCAAATAGATATACCTTGGCCTCTCTATCCAGCTCCCTAACGGTCTCGGCTATAATCCTGAGGTACTTCTCTAGATTCCTGAAGATCTCCGCTCTGCGGCGGGCCTCATCAACAATTAGATCCTCCCACAACCCTCTCAACCTCCTCCACAACTCTCTTAAGTCTCTCAACCTCCTCTCTGGTGTATTCCCTAGCAACATACCTCGAGGATATGTATGCATCCTCCAATGAGCCGAGCTCAACGCTGTATCTATTGAGTAGCTCCCTAACCTCCTCTCTACCACTGATCACGGCTATGAGCTCCAGTAGCTTTCTAACGCTACGTGTTCTAGGATAGTCTACACCAAGCTTTAGTAGGCAGGCCTTCAGATATAGCTGGAGGGACTGCTAGATCATAGAACCCTCTATTAATCTGGATCGAAGCAGACTCCATAAACCTCCTAGACCTCTCAACCAGAAACCTATACTCCTCAAGCCTAGTCAACGTAGCTCTCCACGAGCCCTTATATCTCTCCAGCTATATATCTCGACCCCAAGCCTCCTCAAGGCTCTGGTTGCCCTAACGTATGTTGTGTAGGCTAGATAGCTCTCCTCGACATCCCGGCCCAGCCAAGGCTTTGTTGGCGAGACAACAATCATTCTATCCCCATCGGACTCGGCCAGCTCGACAAGCCTGTCGGCACACCCAATAATGCTGGACACCACTAAAGCTAGATCCCCCCTAACCCTCTCTGACCCCCTATGATTCCTGGCTCCACCCCCAGCCCCAGAGCTTCTGGAGCCTGTTTCCTGTGCTTCCTGTATGATCCTTCTTATGGCTAGGGATATATCCGGGTCTATATACTCGAAAACCTCCGAGAGGCGATCCTCAGCAAGAGAGGCAACCCTCTTGAGGACCTCAACAACGATCCCCCTACCCCAGAGAACAGGGCCTGAATAGTCCTTGGCGCCACCCCCATCTAAACCACGGATCGAGACCCCAACACCGAGGAGGTGGAGGGTTAGAGCCGCGGATAGAGCCGCGGAAGCGAGCTCGTCGCAGCTCCTCGGGTTTAGGCATCTGTAGTCC
>JALXCO010000092.1 GCA_026990885.1 Desulfurococcales archaeon | reverse complement strand
GTATTTATATATAGTGTATTACTGTATATGCGGATTTTATAATTTAAAAAGTAAAGTCTTTCGATTTAGTTAACTTTATGCTTTATTTAGTATAGCTATTGTATATATTCTTTGTTGCTAATATATGAAGGGGTTGCAGGGAGGAGGTAAACACGGGCATTGACACTGGAGTATAGATTGCGGTTTGTGGGGAGGGCTAGCGAGATTAGTGCCTTAGAGCTGCTCAGCAATAAGGGGGCGCCAACACCCATATACCTCTACGGACCTGAAGGCTGCGGGAAGTCCCGGCTGGTCAGGGAGTTCGTGAGCTACTTCAGCGGTTTATCCGTTTATGTAGACGCGATCGAGGAGAGCAATCTATCTGGGGCCATAATGTTTTCGCCTATACTCAAGGAGGTTCTGCTCAAGAGGTCCCTGAGGGATGTTAGGATATTTATCGCTGTAGACGATGTCTCGAAGGTTATTGGCTTGGGTAAGATTGATCTCTATATAAAGTGGCTGTACGAGCTGCTGTGGAAGATAAGAACAGAGCATAAGCCGAAAAGCATACTTATTGTTGCGACAACAAGCGAGGCGTCGAGCCTAAGGGCTATAGCCAAGCACAGCTATGCGGATGTGAGGCTTATATGGAACCTAAACGAGGTAGACTTCTGGAAGCTAGCCAGCCAGCTGAACCCGCCTAGCGACAGCGATGTTGAGATGGCGTGGAAATACACGGGAGGCAACCCGAGGATGCTGATCGATATAGCCGAGAGATACAACTGGAATATAGGTATGTGGATGAGGGCCGTAAGGAAGAGGGTTGAGGCCATGGGGGTTATAGAGAGGGTGAAGTCCAGAAACCTCTTCTTCGAGCTCAGAAGGGTTATCGAGGAGCCCGACGAGATAAGCTTCGATCTGGCTGAGCTGCTGATTGATGAGAACCTGCTGATCAACAAGTCGGCGCTAACTCTGGACGATAAAGAGATCGAGAAGAACCCGGACCTCGGTATAGGGAGGAAGTACGCTTGGCAGGCGCCGGTGTATAGATACGTGATCGATCAGCTGCTACAGATCTCCTAGTTACCAGCGCCTAGGGAGCATATATTATATATTATTATATGATTTATGTATATATGTGGGGCACGAAGCGATCAGTAAACAATCCTTGTACCCGAAACCCCATCAACAACAAGCTCGAGCTTATCCAGCGAACCTATAAACGAGTCCCTGCCTGTGGCGATTGTGTAGCGCGCTGCCGCAAGAACCTTGGGGGCTATACTACCCCTGGGGAAGACCCCCCTAGAAACCATATCTATCGCCTCAGAGGCCCTCAGCACATCTATAAGCTCCTCATCTGGCTTACCGAAATTCCTGTAGACCCCATCGACATCGGTTAATATAGCGAACCTATCAGCTCTAAGCGAGATCGCGAGGATCGATGACGCGAGATCCTTATCTATAACAGCCTCAACACCCCTCAGATAGCCGTTGGAGTAGTATACCGGGACCCCGCCACCGCCAGAGGCGACAACAATATAGCCCGAGTCCACAAGAAGCCTGATCGCGTCAACCTCGACGTTCTCTACAGGCTCTGGAGACGGAACAACCCTCCTCCAGCCTCCCCTGGGATCCTCTCTAAACACCCAGCCCCTCTCCCTAGAGATCCTCTCGGCCTCACCCCTGCTGTAGTATGGCCCAACAAACTTCGTGGGGTTCTCAAGATCCTCCCTAGACAGCCTGACAGCAACCTGGTTGACTAGGGAAACAACCCTCCTACCAAACCCCCTGGCAACGAGCTCGTTTCCTATCTCACGCTGAAGCATGTAGCCTATCCACCCCTGGGTCATGGCGTTGGCTATATCTAAAGTCAGAGGCGGTATCCTATCCTTGAGGGCCTCGAACCACTCAAGGAGATTACCCACCTGGGGCCCGTTGCCGTGTGTAACCACTATAGAGTACCCCCTGGAGTAGAGCTCGGCGATCTTTTTGGATACCAGGGAAACGTTTCTCCACTGATCCTCGACAGTGCCACGATCCCCCTTCCTGAGAAGTGCATTACCACCCAAAGCCAGAACAACAATCCTCCTAGGGGACCCCTCCATAATCC
>JALXCO010000091.1 GCA_026990885.1 Desulfurococcales archaeon | reverse complement strand
CATATATACGGGAACCTATATAACTGCGATAAAGAAGTCTTGACGCAAACCAACGTTTTATCAGATATAATCAAAAAAGCTTGCGAAATAGGTAACATGAAGCTTTTAGATATTAAAACATGGAGAATAGGTCTAGGCGTATCGATTGTAGCAATCATTTTAGAAAGCCATATATCACTACACACATGGCCAGAATACAATTTCGCGACCTTGGATGTTTACTCGTGTGGGGAACACACCAAGCCTGAAGAGGCTTTTAATTTCATAGCTAAAGCCTTAAAAGCCAAGAAGATTGTTAGCAATAGAGCCGATAGATCATTTTATAGAAATGAAGACGCCAGCAACCATAACGCTTAATAGTACTATGTGCATCAATAATTGAGGGTCTAGCTATGTCGGAGACTATTGCCGAGGCTAAAGTAACAGGTAGTATACTAGATAACTTCGAGAGAGCACTAAAAAGAAATATCAATATCTTACGTATAGATGAGATCTCAATAACTGGAATGATGCGCGAAATACTTAGCAATGCGAAATCAATAGAGGAGAAGCTAGCATGCATATCCAAGACAAATACAGATAGAAAAGTCAGTTTCATCTGCGGAAAAAGATGGAGTATATTAAATACCAATGGATATCTATCCATATCCAGAGTGGGAGGTAGAACCGCTATTTCATACATGAATAGCTCAATAACCATAGCTAATGGAGAATACAAAGTGATCTTTAATACGGATAAGGTAATCTTTAAAAGTCCAACATTCACCGTTGAGCTTTATATTAGAAACCTGGATACGTTAAAGGAAAAGAAGCATCTAGTGAAGATCGTTCTATCAAAAATCATAAACGTATCAAAGGACATCGACAACACACTTGCTAAATGCATCAAAATAAATGGACTCAGATGTTGAAGCTATCTATTTATGTTCTCAAGCAGAAGTTTCGTTTCAATGCCAGCGACTATTTTTCTTGTTCTGATCACTGCATCGGGATTAACGGAGATACTATCAATGCCCTCCTTAACTAGAAACTCAAGTATTTCCGGATAGTAGCTTGGTGCTTGGCCGCATATAGAAACCATTCTATTATTCCTTTTTGCTCCTCTAATGATCATTGACATGATCTTAATTACCGCTTCATCCCGCTCGTCGAAATAGCCCATATCAGCTAAAATCTCGGAGTCACGATCTATACCCAAAACCATCTGAGTCAAATCGTTGCTTCCAATACTGAAACCATCGTAATACCTTGATAACTCATTAATCATAAAAGCAACTGAGGGGACCTCAGCCATTGCCCAAACCTTAAAGTCCCGTGAACGTTTTAATCCCTCCTCCTCCATTAAGCCAACCACCCTCTCTGATTCCCATACAGTCCTAACCATAGGCACCATGACCCATACATTTCTAAGCCCCAGTTCCTCCCTAACTTTTCTTATAGCCCTAATTTCAAGCCTAAATGCCTTCTCATAATGCTTACTTATATATCGTGCGGCCCCTCTCCAGCCAAGCATCGGGTTTCTTTCGTCAGGCTCAAATTCCTCTCCTCCCTTAAGCCTCTTATACTCATTGGTCTTTAGATCACTAAAACGAACTATAACTGGACGTGGAAATATAGCTTGAGCAACCATAGCTATACCTTCAGCCAGCTTATCGATAAAGAAGTCCTCCTTACCGATTTTAATTAGATATAATGGATGGAAACCAACCCAGCTTGTTAGCACAAACTCTATTCTCATTAGCCCAATCCCGTCGAATGGGAGATTCCTGTATTTATTTATTAGATCTGGCTCACCTAAATTCATATATATCTTTGTACCTGTAGGTATATATAGCGAGTCACTTATATATGATACGAGATCATATATGTCGCCAGCTTTTCCCTTACTGGATACAGTAACGCCGATATTTCTAATACCGCTACCTTCATCAACAATATTTTCTTTACCCATACTTTGAGACGCGCCAAACCCGCTTAATGAGTCGCCTTCGACAACCTCTACAACACCTGTAGATCCATCAACAATAACTGTTTCGCCTGAAACCAGATGCTTAGTTATATCCTTCACACCCACGACTGCGGGAATGCCAAGCTCTCTA
>JALXCO010000090.1 GCA_026990885.1 Desulfurococcales archaeon | reverse complement strand
AACTGTTGTCATCCAGATCAAGCCAGCTGTAGGGTATGATGAGGGAACGGTAATAGAGGGGGAGGACCTCATACTCGATATAGAAAGCTACATACAGCAGTTCACATCGGGCTACATCAATGCCCTCTCAGTAGCGTCGGAGATAGCCCTGCCCGTGCCAGAGGCCATGGAGCTCTCACTCAGGAAAGCCGCCATGAGGGCCATGATGCTCTCGGTGGAGCTTGGAGTGATTAATGAATCCAACATCGAGCTGGCCCTAAGGCTTGCTGTAGCCAGATCGCTTGCCCTGGGATCGGCGATAAGCGATAAGGCAGATCTAGGGATAGAGGTAGCCCAGCCACAACCCCAGCAGCAGGCAGCAGAGAAGAAGGAGGAGAAGAAGGAAGAGCAGGAGGAGGAAGAGGAGAAGAAGGAGGTTAGCGAGGAGGAGCTCGAGCAGGGGCTTTCGGCGTTATTCGGTTAGTCTTCTCCTCCCCTCCACATAGCACGGGTTGCCATATCTTTTTACCTGAAGCTCCTCCAGGTACACATCTATATTGTTTAGGAAATCCAGAAACCTAAATATAGGTATTATCGGGACCCCCTCAACAGCTATATAGTCCCCACTCCTAAGGGTCACTATAGCCGGGTACATGTATCTAGCCCTAGTGAAAGACGCCAGCTTTCTTGTGAGTATGAAGCATCTAGACCCGGCTCTAACAACCCTGTCGCTCAGGTCTCTAGCCGCCTTAGCCAGGGACGAGAATCTATTTACATTCCAATGCTTGCAATCGATAACTAGAGCTATACTCTTCAGGGTGTTTACGGCTAGAACATCTATCTCGAACCCCCTTGGAGGGGGACCCCTAACGTTCGTCGCTACATCATACTCGTGAAGCCTCAGGTATGCTGCGGTGAGGGACTCAAAGGATCTCCATGATATATGCTGGGACACGCTCTCGGGGTCCCCGCCATAGAGTATGTAGAGTAGCGCCTTAAGATCCTGGGACCTCACGGCTATGGTTTCTTCATCTTCAGAGATCTCGACGTCCAGATCTAGATACCTCACCAGCTCCAGATCGATGCATCCCTCCAGATCGGTGGGTGATAGAACAAGCTCACCGCCCTCCCTAACGCTATCCATAATCCTTCTCCTCACATCCGGTCTGTAGCAGTCCATCGCTCCCCCTCTCCCCGAGCTGGGTTCAGGGCTTAAGGGGTTTTAGATCTGATCCAAAGAAGCTCTCCAGTATAGAGATTATCCGTGACTCAACCTCTCCCATAGGGAGCTTGGGTGTTGATGCGACAGCAGCTCTTCTATGCCCCCCGTACCTCGCCCCAACAGTGCTTGATAGCTTCTTGAGGAGCATTGATTCAAGATCTACTTCATCCCTGCACAGGTTTTGGGAGCATCTGAGGGAGATCCTTAAATGATCCTCCTTATCAGACAGCACAACAGCCAGATCACACCCAGCAGCTGCTAGAAGCTGTGCAAGGCTCGATTCATGGGCCCCAACATGGGATATGCACACTATATAGCCGTTAACCCTATAAGCCCTTGCCCGCATGATCCCCTTAACCCTAGCGATCTTCTCGTCCAGCCCCATCTCGGTCTGTATAAGCCTCAACGCATCACCTATAGATGCACCATGCATCATCAGGTACTGAGCCGAGTCTAGAGCGATAATCGATGGATGCTGAAGAACCCTGGTGTCGTAGAGCAAGCCAGCCAATATAGCTGTGGAGATGCCCCGATCAAGCTCTACCGGGGTTCTCTCCCCGAGAATCTTGAGGAGCTGAACAACGATCTCTGTGGTTGATGTATAGTACTCATCCCGCAGAACATGCGTTCTCCCACCACCGTATCTGGCGGGGTCCCCATTCAGCGCGTGATGATCAATAATATACACGTGCTCATACACATCGCACGAAATAGATGCTCGGCCACAGTCCGGTGCGTCGAGAACTACCAGGAGGTCCCCCCTTTGGGGGGTGTAATCTATAACGCTGTAGAGATCGCTTTCCTCACCAACCTCAAGCAGTTTAGCTGCGTTGGATGCAACGCCGTTCACGGCTATGAACTTTGGTTGGGTTTCGCTACCTATAGATTTTACGAGGTGGGATAAGGCTATCAAGCTGGATATCGAGTCCGGATCTGCCGATGGGTGGGATGCAACATAGATCTCTCCACTAGCCCCCGAGATTATCCCGGCTATGTTTTCTAGGTGGCTCTCTAAATCTCTTCTCAATCTCTCTAATAGCCTCATTGATTGCTCCATCGACAACCACATCCAGATCTACTCTACCACCGATCCTGTATCTCGCAACCGCCTCAACATCAATCGATACTCTAGCCAGGCAGCGATCGGCTACCTCTATCGATATAGAAACATATACATCAGCACCCCTACCCACGTGTCTAGCCACATAACTCTCGATAGAATCCACGGCTGTCCGCAGGACCTCCTCGATGTAGGGCCCATCGTAGCTATCTAGGCAGAGCTCCCCTCTAGCTTTCAACCGGCGGCTGCCGCCGTGCTTCTCCATAGCCTCCAAGACAACCCAACTACCTACCCGGCTCCGGGACCTCTGCCTCTATAGTATTTCCCTAGGATCTCGTTTATTTTGGATTCCAGATCCTTGATCTCAGATGTTAGAAGAGACTCCTGCTTCTCGAGATTCTTAAGCCTAAGCTCAAGAATATCCTTCCTATCCGAAAGCTCCCTCTGGGCGTTGTCCTTAGTAACCTTAACCATCAGGTAGCCGGCAACCCTATATATGTTCGCATCGTCAGAAGCATCGTTGAGAACGTTTAGGGCTCGCTCAACCTCTTTGAGCTCCGCCTCTACAACGCTTTTCTCCGCTGCCACCTGGTTTAGTCTGGCCTGCAGCTGCTGCAGCTTGGCTACGTACTGCTGTAGCTCGGGTGGAACCACCTCAGCCAAGTGAGTGCACCATTCATATATTTTTCAAATCCTTAAATATATAGCTCCGCGCTGGGCCCCGCGATACTCTAGATTTATGAGTGCTCTAATATAATTTAAATAGATTGGATAAATTAATGGCTTAACATATTAAATATGGTGTAGCCTATGGGCAGTGAATACGGAGAAATCCATCTAAGGGTTGAGGAGGCTAGGCATAGGGATGTGGGCAAGAAGATCGCCAGAATACCGAGAAGGATCATGAGGGCTCTAGGTATAGAGCCAGGGGATTTTATAGAGATTAAGGGCTCGAAGGGGACCGCGCACGCCCAGGCCTGGCCAGCGTACTCCGAGGATGAGAGGAGAGACATCATAAGGATAGACGGGCTGCTTAGGGAGGTTCTTGGTGTGGGGATAGGTGAAAGCGTAGCTATATCCAGAGCCGAGGTCTCCCCAGGCGATAAGGTGGTTTTGGCTCCAGCAGATCTAGGGTACCCGCTACCCCCGGAGTACGCTGGATATATAGTCGACTACGTTAGGAACGAGATGCTCAACAAGCCCCTGGCCCGTGGAGAGTCTATCTTGATACCGATATACGCCGACTACCTCAAGATGGTTGTGGTCTCTACCAGTCCATCCAACGTCGTGTATATAACCGACAACACCGAGATCGTGGTTAAGCCGGAGCCCGTGAAGGAGATAGCCAGCCGCATACCCAGGGTTACCTGGGAGGATATAGGTGATCTTGAGGAGGCTAAGGAGAGGCTTAGGGAGATTGTTGAGCTCCCCATGAAGCATCCCGAGATCTTTAAGCACCTAGGGATCGAGCCACCCAAAGGAGTGCTCCTCTACGGCCCGCCGGGCGTGGGTAAAACACTGCTCGCGAAAGCCCTAGCCAACGAGGTTGGGGCTTACTTTGTAGCGATCAACGGCCCCGAGATAATGTCTAAATTCTATGGCGAGTCGGAGCAGAGGCTCAGGGAGATATTCGATGAAGCAAGAAAGAATGCCCCCGCAATAATATTTATAGACGAGATCGACGCGATCGCCCCTAAGAGAGAGGAGGTTGTTGGAGAGGTGGAGAAGAGGGTTGTCTCACAGCTCCTAACACTGATGGATGGCCTCGGCGAGAGGGGTAGAGTTATAGTTATTGGAGCAACCAACAGGCCTGACGCCGTGGACCCAGCTCTCAGGAGGCCTGGGAGATTCGATAGAGAGATCGAGATTCCCCCACCGGATAAGAGGGCTAGGAAAGAGATCCTTATGGTGCACACCAGAAGCGTTCCTCTAGATGATGATGTCGCGATCGATAAGATCGCGGACATGACCCACGGATACACTGGAGCCGATCTAGCTGCCCTGGTGAAGGAGGCGGCTATGAACGCCTTGAGAAGGTTCCTGAAGAGCAACGTTATAGATCTAGCGAAGCCCATCCCGCCCGAGATGCTGAAGCAGCTGAAGGTGTCGATGAAGGACTTCATCCAGGCCATGAACATGATTCAGCCATCACTAATGAGGGAGGTCTTTGTAGAGGTCCCCGAGGTGTCCTGGAACGATATAGGTGGTTTGGATGATGTTAAGCAGCAGCTGAGGGAGGCTGTGGAGTGGCCGCTTAAGCATCCTGAGGTATACGAGAAGATGGGTATCAGGCCGCCTAAGGGCATACTCCTCTACGGCCCACCTGGTGTGGGTAAAACACTGCTAGCTAAGGCGGCCGCGACGGAGAGCGAGGCCAACTTTATAGCTGTTAACGGCCCCGAGATCCTCAGTAAGTGGGTTGGTGAGAGTGAGAAGGCTGTTAGAGAGATCTTTAGGAGGGCAAGAATGGTTGCCCCAGTTATTGTGTTTTTCGACGAGATCGACTCCATAGCACCAGCCAGAGGATCAAGAACAGACGCTGGAGTAACCGACAGGATAGTTAACCAGCTGCTAACGGAGCTCGACGGGATCAAGCCGCTGAGGGGCGTTGTGGTTATTGGCGCTACAAACAGGCCTGACCTTATAGATCCAGCACTGCTTAGGCCCGGGAGATTCGACAGGGTTATATACGTGCCTCCACCAGACAAGAAGGCTAGGCTAGAGATCCTGAAGATACACACCAGGAAGGTGCCTCTAGACAACGACGTGGATCTAGATAGACTGGCCGAGATGACAAACGGCTATACCGGAGCCGACCTGGAGTCCCTGGTTAGGGAGGCAGTGATACTTGCCCTCAGGGAGAAGCTGGAGGTTAGGCCTGTAAAGATGAAGTACTTCCTGGAGGCGATGAAGACCGTTAAGCCGTCGCTGTCGGAGTCGGATATAGAGAGATACAAGTCGCTTGAGAAAAACCTGAGGACACAGTTCATGTAGCTTGAGCTGGTGGCCATGCTCAAGGCGCAGGATATAATGACACCCAACCCGGTTACCGTGGGTATAGATACATCGATAATGGATATAGCTAGGAAGATGTCTGAGATGAGGATAGGCTCAGTGATCGTTGTCGATGTAAACAACAGGCCTATAGGTATAGTGACGAGGCACGATATACTCGAAAAGGTTGTTGCAAGGGGTCTAGACCCCAGGAAGGTTCCTGCAGGACAGGTAATGTCCTCGCCTATAGTTTTTGTTGATCCTGAAACCCCCGTGGAGGAGGTTGTGAGGATAATGATCAAGACGGGCAAAAGACACATACCAGTTGTATCGAGCAACAGGTTGCTTGGGATAATTGCGGAGTACGATATAATATCTCTTGGCCCGGAGCTTATCCAGAGCCTAGATATACTCAGCGAGTACCTCGAGAGGAGAGGCAGGAAATAAAGCTATTTTTTACCCTTCACATACGTGTTCCTCAGCGCTGGAGTCTTGAATAGTGACTGGTGCACATCCCCGCTATAGTATCGGGTTTCAACGCTTCTCTCCCTAAGGAGCCTATCGATCCTCTCGGGCTCCATGGCAGCCGGATCAAGAGCGTCCGACGCAACTATATAGTTGATCAGGTACCCAAAGGACGGCACCCAGTTGCCGTACTCTCTAACGATCCTGAAGGTTGACTTAAGCGAGTTTAGAGATAGATCGTATGCGTCCTCAAAGTAGAATGAGCATCCAGCCTGGGTAACCACTATTCCGCTGCTGCTAAGTATCTTCTTCAGCTCCCTATAGAAGGGCTCGGAGTAGAGGTCCCTGGCTATCTCGGAGGAGTATGGGTCGGTTAGATCGAGAATAACCACATCGAACACCCTGTCTGTCTTCCTAATATACTCCTTGCCATCCATGATAACCACCTCCGACCTCGGATCATTGAAGCTACCCCTATGCATAGGCTCGAGGTAGCGCTTAGCGATCTCAACCAGCTCGCCATCTATATCAACCATAACCGCCTTCTCGACGCTGGGGTGCTTTAGAACCTCCCTCAGGGTCGCCCCCTCACCACCACCAATAATGAGCACGCTCCTAGGGTTTGGATGCGCAACCATTGCTGGGTGGACAAGGGCCTCGTGATATATGTGTTCATCGGCAACCGTTGACTGCACAAGGCCATCGAGGATTAGCGATAGGCCGAACTCCTCGAACTCCACAAGCTCAACGAACTGGTACTTGGTTCTCGCTGTATATACTATCTTATCCACCTTCATTATGAGCTTGCTTGATTTAGACACGAACTGCACATAGTATAGCCCGTTGAAATCCGCGTTCATGGAGACCACATTAGATAGTTTACTGTATTACCCTTATATCGCTAAATAGATCTCTAAGCATTAGGCACAAGTTCTAGACAGATTGGTGTATAGCAGGTAGAGCGATACGGCGTTGGCAAGTATATCGGCTATACTCCCGGGATTCGCACCCACGGACTTAAGGCTCCTATCCAGATGCTCGAGATAGACCCTCCTTAATCTCCGGTCGGCTATGGTTCTCAACACACGGAACTCCCTCAGCACCCTCAACGCGTATTTCATCCCCTTCTTTCTAGCTATGTTCGTGTCTACATATCTAGACACGAGATCAATGTAGAGGTCCCTCAGAAAATCATAGCTCAAATCCCTACCCAGCTCGATAAGCCTTAGAAATAGGCTCAGCGTAACGCTATAGCCCCGGTATATCTCCAGGAGAACCAGGTCGTGATCCTTAAACACCGAGATGAAATCCCCTATACTGGATCTAGCCCCCTCCGCAAACACGTCCTCACCCCTGCCCATATATATAGACAGATAGCTTGGGGAGGCCAGCCTTATAGCCTTCTTCAGCCACTCCACAGATACATAGTCGCTGGAGCTGAGCATGAGCTCCCTGGCCTTCTCAACGATCGATTTAACGGTATCGAGACCTACAGGATCCCGTTCACCACCAATGTCTCGAGCGCCAGAGCCCAACAGAAGCTTTGTAG
>JALXCO010000089.1 GCA_026990885.1 Desulfurococcales archaeon | reverse complement strand
TCAATACATATAGCTCATTTTCAATGACTACTTTATATATGTGTGATGAGTATCCTTTGCTGAAATACATATTCAGGCATCTGGAACTGTTTGCTGCATGATGCGTATGTGTGCTTGTGTTTACTGCTATATATATCTCTCTACCTAAATCATCGAGTATACCTCTATATATATCTATGCATTCCGTGCTTCCGCAGCAGATCTTTTCAATTAGCCTGTGATCTAGTATATATAGCAAAAACAGAACCCAATTAATTGAGGTACTACCTGGGTAAAGAATTAGCTCTTTGATCCGTTTACTGTTTAGAGTTTAGAATCCTATATGCGTAACCCCTTTTGAGGATAACTATATCGTCTAGAGAGGGGTCTGATATATATTTTCCGCACTTAGGGCATGTGCTACTTACCCGTTCACGAAGCTCATAGGGTGTTGGGACACCGAAGCTGTCTTGACCCACTTTAGTGAATCTATATATCACCTCGCCGCATTTTCTGCATACATAGTATATTGGCATGCTTAATGCACCATTATTATTGATTTACTGGGTTAACGCTTAAAAGAAATTGTAGGGTATTACCATTACCATTCTAGGTGGAGGGTTCAGTAGTACTTGGCTGGTTAATAATATGTGTTTTCCTCAGGATTGATGTTGGTAAAACATATATGGCTATTTCTGCTTCAAATGTTAGGAATAACGATACATAGATCTTGAATAAATATTTAAGCTTTGTGAGATAAACACATCGTGGCGATAAACAATGTCGGAAGCCGAAGGAAGCAATGTAGTGTTGGTAGGTAAGAAGCCTGTAATGAACTATGTACTGGCTACATTAACACTGCTGAACCAGGGTGCAAATGAGATCGTTATAAAGGCTAGAGGAAGAGCTATAAGTAAGGCTGTGGATACCGTAGAGATACTTAGGAATAGATTTCTGCAGGGCAAGCTGAAGGTGGTCAATGTATCGATTGGGAGCCAGGAAGTTACTAGGCAGGATGGTAGGACCTCTAGGGTATCGACAATCGATATAGCTATATCTAGAGCAGAGTAGATATAGTGGCGGCAGATCTACTAATAATTTTTTAATTATATTTATTTCTAAGGGCTTGTGATCTATAGATTTTCAGTGTTGTTTTATTCTTTAAATATCTGGAAATATCTGGTTATTTCGTTGTATTTTCTGTATGGTAGCTATATATCGGTTCTATACTCTATAGCCTGGTTATAATTTTTTTATAGGTTGGTTATATACCATATATTTGGGTGTAGAAAATTAGGGCGAAGATTCTGGTACCGCTGATTATAGTGGTTGTAGCTGTAGCGTTGGGCTACGTCTTTCTAGGTGGGATAGCCATACAGGAGGAGAAAACGACACTTACGGTTATAACTAGATTAGCTCCCGATGAAAGTAACGAACTCAAGAAGAGATTTCTAGCTAGCGATATAGCTAGGGAGTACGGTATAGTTGATGTTGTATTTATCAAGGAGGATGTATCTAAATGGCCCACATACGCTAAAGAGGGTAGAGCTGATCTATTCTTTGTAGGGGGGTATTCGGTTTTTAAGGATCTATGTGAGAAGGGCTACTTTAGAGCAATATCAGATCAAAAGGTAATCAATAGAGTAAATGAGCTGAATGCATACACATATAAGGTAGATGATCAAATATGCTTTATAGCTGTATCTAGAACTGTGTTCAGCTTCACCATAAATAAGAATTTTATAGATAAATACGGTATACCAACGCCGAAATCCTGGGACGATCTAGTAACTCCAGAGTACTCAAAGCCAGTGATATATGGTGAGTACCCCATCTCGTTCCCCAAGCCGACCAAAAGCACGACATCAGCTAGAACAATCCAGCTTATACTAGAAAAGTACGGATGGGAAAAAGGATGGGTTATACTTACTTTAATTGGGGCAAACTCATGGATCGTGGAGAGCTCCGGTAAAGCTAGAGACGATGTAGCGTTGGGGGTTACGGGTGCAGCTCCAACAGTTCTGGTTTACGGTATTAGAGCTGAGAAAGCGAGTGGAGGCGCCGCCGAGTTTGTTGCCGCGGAGAATGGTGTGTTCCCTGATATATCCCCCGTAGCCATAGCAT
>JALXCO010000088.1 GCA_026990885.1 Desulfurococcales archaeon | reverse complement strand
AGAACCACGAATCCATCCCGATCTTTACTAACCAAGATACCAAACTCATCGAGCAGGTTCTCTAGTGTGTCTGCGAGAATAGATCTGGCAAGGTTAGCTGTAACCTGATCTAGAGGGCTTAACCCTCTAGAAACCTCTATAGATCTATCAACAACATCATCTAGATACCTATTAAGCAGATCCAGATCGGCTACTTCACCGAGATCTATCTTCTCCATATAGCTCTTCAGCTCCATGCCTATCCATAGCCATATGTTTTCGTCATCTATATCGGGCCATCTATCAGCTATTCTGTTTACGAGATCTATATAGACCTCTTCAAGCTCGATCTCACCAAGCTCTTTTTCTAATGCCGCAAGTATGTTTTCCCTAAACAGCTTTTTAGATAGATCTATATAGTATAGCGGATCATCTAGGAGAGCATATAGATCCGCTCTAGATAGGTTGGATACGATGAAGCTATAGACATCGGGGTCGAACGCTTCAACAACATCGAGTAAGGCGCTAACTGCTAGTGATCTGCTCTTCTCAATAGTTCCTAACGCCGCAGGATCGTACTTCAGCAAAACCTCCTCTACAGCCCTCGATAAGACGGCTATCCTAGATCTGTTGTATTCGGAGAATCCTTCTTCGCCTAGGTAGCCTACTAGTTTATCAGAGATCATTTCAGCTATAAATTCCGCTAGCGCTCTTCTTGGTGGTGTTGGATCGTTTGCTAGGAGATCGGCTAGTTTAGCTATATAGCTCTGCTCCATATAGTCTCCAGCTATAGCCTCGATCAAATCGTATAGCGAATTGAAGTACGCCTCCCGATCATACACCAGCGAACCGTTGGCGTATGGGTCATACATGGATAATACCTCGGTTATCTTATCGACCAGATATCCCGAATCGTCTTGATATATGGCGGATAATTGATCTCTCAAAATATCCAGGGAAACAGCCGATACATCGGCTCTATCCACGTTCTGTCTGTAGCCAAGAGCAATTATCCTGCCGACAATATCGTCGCTGATCGATACATTGAACCTCTTGAAGCTCTCAACAACAATACTCTTTAGAGCCTGGTTTAGAAGGGATCTATTATAGATCAGTAAGCCCCTAGCCTCAGGATCCAGAACCCTAAGGAAATCAATATTCCCTACCGGATAGGCATTTAAATACTGCCCACCCATAATCTCGGCTTCAATATACCTTATGGCTAGCTCGGCGAGACGTCTTCTCGAAGCCTCTCCACCGATGCTGGTGTGTGATATCTCATATAGTATGGATTTATCGATGCTTCTCAATCTTTCATCCAGACTGTATAGTAGATCGGTTACGGCTCTAGATAGCTTATCTCTATCTTTCAGCAATGACCCATCGATAAAAGGATCATACAGCATGAGTATATTAAGTAGGGGGCCAGAAACATCAGGAATCCTGATGGCATCCTCCACGACTCTAGATGCGGCAAACGCTAAATCAAATTTCGAGATGTTGTTGCTCGCTATTCTCGGCGCTAGATAACCAGCTAGTTCATCTCCAATAGACATGGATAGATACTCATAAACAACGATCTCAAAATACCTAGAGGGATCGCTAGATATAGACTCCGACGCGCTGAACCCCACAGACACCAACGCTTTAAGAAGCGCAAGCTGAGAATCTATATGGGCAACTGGATTTTCCTGGGTTGGGAGGGTTAGTATGCAGGTTAAACACTGGATGCTGTTGGATACCTTATATTTGTTTAGGGACTCTATCCATGCGTACTTCAGTATATATACTATATTGGGGTCCCCTATCCCGAGCTCTCCAGCAAGAAGAGTAAAGGCGATCTCGGTCACGGCGTCGTCGAGGTTTGCGTTTGATCCATTTACGAGCCCAGCTACACTAGAGTATATGTAGGAGGCTTTATCGGGGGGTAGAGGTGAGTATCTCTCATCTATAAAGGTTAAGTTGGTTAGCTCATAGTACCTTGATGGATCTGCGGTATAGTAGAAGTATGTCCTGGCTATATCCCACCAGGTCTTCGATGCGAGAAGCATGAGACTGTCTACTCGTTCCCTATCGGATAATATATCCAGCATCTGGGACCTCATACCCATAACTCTCTCTATCTC
>JALXCO010000087.1 GCA_026990885.1 Desulfurococcales archaeon | reverse complement strand
TATAGTTGGTCTTATAAAAGAGCTTCAGAGGGTCAAAAATAAGGTTAGGGTTGGAGTCACTGCAAGATCTATTGACAATGTGGAATCACTAATGATGCTGGCTAGAAAAGCTCTAGATAGGCTGGGTATAAAGCATAGGGTAATCGAGAAGAGAGGGAGGATTATAGAGATAAAGGGGGACAGGTTCTCTATAGAGTATTGGGAGCCTACGGTAATTCCTAGACTTGATCTCGACGTGGTTATCGTTGACGAGGCGGCCGGGCTCCCCGTTAATATGCTTTGGTCTATATGGAGATCATGCAATAGGTCTATCTTCTCTACAACAATACACGGCTATGAAGGGGCTGGAAGAGGTTTCTCGGTGAGGTTCCTAAAGAAGCTGAAGCAGGATCCTGATACAGAGCTACATATAGTTGAGATGGAGGAGCCTATTAGGTATGGGGTAAATGATCCTGTTGAGAGATGGCAATTCAGGGTCCTCCTTCTGGATGCGGAGCCCGATAGCGTTGATGACGAGGACCTCAAGCTGATATCTGAGAAAAAGTTCATCTACAGGAGATTCTCTCCAGAGGAGCTGTTTACATTCGATAATGAGGGTGTCTTGAGGAGCCTATTTGGGATCTATGTTCAAGCCCACTACAGGAATGAGCCCGACGATCTAGGAATGATCGCTGATGCACCACACCACAGAATAAGGGCCCTACAGCTACCAAACGGGAAGATCGTTGCTGCCGCACAGCTCGCTGAGGAAGGGCCTATCCCGGACGATCTTGTGGATGTTGTTTTGTCCGGGGGAAAAATGCCTGGTAACATAATTCCTGATAGGCTGATCAAGCATTATAGGGTTAGAGAAATAGCCAAGCTGGTTGGCTGGAGAATTGTTAGGATAGCTGTTCATCCGGATCTCCAGGGTAAGGGTGTCGGATCGGCGTTTCTAAACTATATAGTCGAGGAGGCTGTAGAAAGGAACCTTAACTGGGTTGGATCGGGGTTTGGAGCAAGTGAAGAACTGTTGAGGTACTGGATCAGAAACAATTTTATACCGCTACACATATCTCCAGATAGGAATCCCGTTTCAGGAGAATACACAACCATCGTGATCAGGGCTATAGATGAGGAAACACGTAAACTGGTGTCGGAACTTAGAAAGAGATTTATAGTTAAAATCATTGAAAGCATGCACGACACGTATAGAGATATGGAGCCCCCTATAGCCAGGCTACTTCTAAAGCCCTACAACTGTGAGGAGCTGGATTTCGAGGTGGAGCCTCTATACTTCAATAACTATGATCTTGATAGGCTTAAACTCTATATTAGGGGGCCAATGACCTATGAGTCATGCAATGATCTTATTGCGAAAGCCGTGAAATGGTACATTAAGAATCCATGCCCGCGTGAAAGACTGAAGAAGATCGATGAACTCATGATTATAGCTAAAACTCTTCAGGGCCGTTCATGGGATGATATATACAAGATCTTTAATATCCCGCGAGGAAAAGCCGTGGAGCTCTACCGAGAGATCATATATAGAATAATGAAAATAAGTGAACTATCGGAATACTTCTCAGATCTAGACGATAGATTCAAGTAGATCTTTTGTAACTAGACCCTTTTCAATGAGTTTCCTGACCTCATCCTTAGTGTATTTATATATAACATCGGCCTTATCAGACTGGAAGTCCCATGGGTAGCATAGCACAATATCTCCTGGAGACATCCATACCCTCCTCCTGAATTTCCCTGGTATCCTCGCTTTTCTCTCAACACCGTCCGTGCAGAATACATAGATCCAGTCTGCACCAAGTATGTCTTTTACGACACATATAACCTGATCCTTATCCGGAAGCAGCAGCTCAGATCTGTTTTCCCTCTGCTGCATATATTTCTTTTTTGGCAACTAGAGCTCACACCCAAATATAAAGTACTTAAAAAAATATATACTTTTATCCGAGCTTTATAAGCCCGTTTATATCATTCTATAAATAAAATATAGCTGTATCGAGCCCCCTATCGGGTCTCCTCTCTATTGAGCCAGCAGGCTGAGTAGTGGTTTTCCCCCACACTGAAGTACGGAGGATCATCCCTCTTACAGACATCCATAACATACGGGCACCTAGGATGGAACCTGCACCCC
>JALXCO010000086.1 GCA_026990885.1 Desulfurococcales archaeon | reverse complement strand
GTAGAGGATGCAAGGATAGGGATTTCCCCTCTTGAAAAAAGCACAAGATATGTTTATTTTGACAAAAAAGTTAAGGGACCAATACGTGGTGGAGATAGAATAATTAGGGAAGTATTCGATAAAGTAATATCAAAGTATCAATACCAAAAAGCCGATCTATTACGTACCATTGATGAGATAAATAGTAAGCGAGCTGAGATAGTTATAAAGTATTTTAGTTCTAGTATAGAGAGGGAAAGACAACTATTATCTGAAGCTAAGGGTATAAAGCTGGATTTTGGGAGTGAGGCTTTTTCTCAAATGTTATGGCTTTGGGGGCTTTTAAATGATATAGATGCATTTAGGAAGGGTGAGATGGACCCAATAGAGTTTGCTGGAAGAATGGCTTTAAACGGTCTAGATTTTATGCAGTCCGGCGCAGGTAGTATTTTAGCGGTTAAATCATATGACCTACTTAAAAATCTTCCAGAGAAATCCTTTATACGATATCTAGGTAAGTGGATTGTTTTAGAATCCGCGTTTAGCGGGGCTGCTAAATCGCTAAGTTTTCTTGGTACAGTTGCTGATGTTTCGATATCTTTGTGGGGGGCTATATCTGAATTTAAAGGTGACATGATAAGCAGGGGAATTAAGGAGGCCGACATATATGATGAGATAATATCGTTTGGTGGGTTTCTGGATTCTAATGGTGAGGCTGCAACGCTGGATAGAGCTCTGTTTCCAAAGTACTCTAATAATCCTATGCTTAACACTATCTATAGCGTGCAGAGAGACTACTATATTATTAAGGAGTATGCGGATAGATACCACAATGGGGACTATCAAAAGGCGCTGAACGAGCTGTTTATGTTCTATAAGATGGTTGAGAACAGCAATAATATTAAGCTAAAATTCAGTACTGATCCCGATGCGGCTAAATCCGCTTTTATATTCACCGTCGAAGGTTTAGATCCTGAAGCGAAAATAAAGGATTACCGCCCTGAAATGTTTAACTATGTAGCGGCGTCCTTTAAGGATCCCAGCGGTAGAGAGGTTACTATGTATTTTGATAGTTTGGGGAGCTACTACTTCTACTCTAAGGTGTATGATAGGCTTAGAAAGATCAATATTGAAGGAGCCAACATATTGTCTGCGAAATTCGCGGATGATAGAATAGAGTTCTCAAGCGTCGCCGAAATCCAGAATATAAATGGTTTGGAATTGAACCTTTTAACTGTAGCTACACAGTATAAGAGGTTAAGTATTCTCGATCCAGAGGATAGGGAGAGGTTTCTGGCTGATGAGGTCATAGAGATCGATGGTAAGAGGGTTAGGATAAATGGACTAACTAAAAACCTGATTATACAGATAAGAAACAATATAGTTCTCAAGCAGGATGAGATAGCTCGAGCCTATATTGAGGAGGCCCTAAATAAGCTTCAGAACGACAAGCTTTTCAGAGAGTTCCTTAAAGCTAAGGAGGCAGAGTATAAGGCTAAAATATCTAAGGAGATAGCTGAAAAGGTGAAGAAAGAGATCAAGGCCAAAAACAATGTAGGTAGGGATCCGCCTGCTAGAAGGAATGATAGGCCTGATGAGACCCATGATCTTTCCTGGATATATAGATCTGAAAAGAGGAACTATCTAGATCTGCTGCTGAGCTACAGCTTGAGAACGGATGATAAGTCAAGCTACTACGATAATTTCCTCATGATCAAGATAGCGCTGAAAACCTATCCTGAGCTACGCGACGTCGTTAACTATCTTCTCTCGCCAGAGGGTCTATATATACAGTATAAAACTATGAATTCATTACTTAGGGACCTGCCAAACATTCTTAATAAGCTACCGCCAGATCTTATAGAGTTCACCTTTGAGGAGGCGTCGGTAACTGTTGATGTAGATCTTAAGGAGCTTGGCATAGCGAAAATAGATATTCCGGGAGAGGATCCAATGCCAGACAAGATACAGGTTACGGTTCTATTCGATACGTTATCTATATATAGGAGATATCCAGATCTGCTAAGATATCTTTTAGTAAGCTATGCAGAGAAGTTCCCCGACCTCTGGAGAGCTCCGGATGTGGCGGTATACTATGCTGGGGCTTACAGGCAGGTTATCGACATGCTGGCCCAGGCCGGGATACGCCTCGCGGACAACTCGCCGC
>JALXCO010000085.1 GCA_026990885.1 Desulfurococcales archaeon | reverse complement strand
GATCATAATTACTAGGTGGGGTCCCCCTACTGCTGCTTTAAAATTCTATATATTCCGTATCCAGCCAAGGAAAGCGATACCAGGAATGAAGATATATATACTGCGTCGAAGATCATGCTATAAACAAACATCTGGGAGGCGATATCCTGGGGCGGTAGACCCAGCCTAGCTAGATGTAGAGGTAGAAGCGGTAGTTGGATCACATAGGCGGAAATGAAGCCAGCAACAATATTCACGGTGAATCCAACTAGAAACCCGGCAACAATGTATGCTACTGAATCTCTACTTATCGGCTTTCTAATTAGCGATATCATTATGATTGGTATGAGGAAAGCAAGCGATATCAAGAGGCGCTTCAGGAAATAGATATGGAGGGCATAATCCATCAATGTGTCTTCCCAAAGTGAATAGCTGCCGAGGTGTTTCCTAATATAGTATAGGGGCAATAAGCAGTTCAAAAGCTTAGTTATCTTGTAGAGATCGCTTTTTCACCCCACGGTATGTGTGAGGCTAGCCCTTGGTGCGTGTTTGTTGGTTTAACCCGCATGCCTCATGGGCTTAGTCTAGCCCACGCTACAGGCGCTTATACCTGTGCTTTTGTCTTCTCGCCTTATTGTGGATCGTTGGCTACCCGCTAATTAAGCCGAAACGAAAGCCTCTGAAACAGCTTTTTAAATTGGTTTCTCTAGAAAATATTATGGCTATAGTGGTGATGAGAATTGCACGTTGCCGATCGGTGGGGAGCCTCCACCGATTCTGACTACTATCTAACTAGGATTAGTGTTATCGAGTTCACGTTTGTGCCTGTTGTCCCAGTTATAACTAGTGAGTTAACCGCTTTTAAGGCTCTATAGCTATCGTGCTTCTTTAGGTATGTATCTGGATCAATACCTCTATCCGCTAGGAGATCATATGTGTAGCCATCAACAATACCTCCGCTCGCATCCGTTGATCCATCTGCACCATCGGTATCTATAGAGACAGCGGCAACAGACCTTAGCCCCCTGATCTTTTTCGATAACGATAGAACAAGCTCTTGATTTGGGCCCCCAACACCGATCTCCCTCGAGCCTGCAAGGGTCACTGTGGACTCCCCACCAGCTATAAGTAACGCAGGCTTCGATACAGGCCTATCCATCTTATAAACCTCAACAGCTATTGATCCAAGCACCGTGCCAGCGTCTCTCGCCTCACCCTCCAGCTGGGTGGTAAGTATCGCCGGCTTGAGGCGGAGCTCTTGGGCTTTTTCAGCTGCATGGCTACACGCTATGCTATTGCTGCTTATTATAAAATGATCTACGTTTCCGGGGTCCTCCTTAAGGGTTTCCTGAACCAGCCCCTCCATACCTTTCTCGATATACACCCTGACACTCTCCGGGAATTTATCCCACACATCGTATAGCTTCGCGATCCTATATGCATCCCTAAATGTGGTGGGGTCCCTAGCCGTTGGGCCCGACGCTATGAACTCTATGGGGTCCCCCACGACATCGGATATTATCAGCGCTACTATCCTGCCCCTAACCATCCTTGAGACCTTTCCACCCTTAACCCTTGATATGTGCTTCCTAACTGTATTGATCTCGTGTATCTTTGCTCCACTCTTAACCAAGAGATCATTGACTAGAACGATATCTTTTAGGGATATCCCGTCCTCGGGATACTCAAATAGCGCAGAGCCTCCTCCAGAGATTAGAAACAGCAGGATATCTCTTTGATCCACTCTAGAAAAGATCTTCATAGCCTCCTCAGCACCCCTCAAACTATTGGCGTCTGGGATAGGGTGGCCAGCCTCAATAACTTTTAGGCGCGATAGATCCTCTCGATGACCGTATTTGGTTATGACCACGCCATCCTCAATCAGGTCTCCGAACAGGTCTTCTATAGCTCTGGCCATCCTACAGGCGGCCTTGCCTATACCAACAACGTATATCCTGCCCCTAATTCTAAAGGTCTTTCCATCAACTCTGAAAACCCTGCTCTCCCTATCTACAGATACGGAGCTATATACAGCTCTAGCCGGATCTATATTATGCAGCACATACTCCACAATGTCGAGAAGAACCCTTTTAGAGTCGGTATCCCCGATCGAGAGGATCTCGTCTCTATTAACGACTTTAGCCAAATCACCTACCCGATACAGGTA
>JALXCO010000084.1 GCA_026990885.1 Desulfurococcales archaeon | reverse complement strand
CCCTTAACCAAATATCCTCTCATAGATCTTTTAGTATATAAATTTAGATAGATATAGCTGTTGGGGATCACTTTAATGTTCTTTATTTTTATTACTACTGATCCTTCATTATGATCCCTATGATCTACACATCCACCCCTAATATCCCCATCATACACAATACTCCAGCAAAACGGCTCTCTAACTTTACCCTCTATATGTAATTCGTTTTCCAAGAATGAAATTCTCTCTATATCGAATGGGTGATAATCAATTATTGACAACGCATATAGCTTTTTGTAGAATCCTCCAATACGACAATAATAGTCCACTATATTTAATTTATAGTCTAAGCACCTCATTATATAATCGTTACTTACTAGGTTCTTTTTAAAGATCCATGTAAATAGATCGTCATAAAGCTCAATAATGATATATGCAGGTATTTCACATTCATCTATTTCTATCATAAACGCATCATTTTCTCTAACTAGAAAGTCGCTTTTGTCAAATCTTAATTCCTTATTTGAACACTTTATATGGAAAGTACCTTTTGTATTGGGTGGCCTATTACTTATCTTGATTTTCACATAGCTACTGATCTCTAGATTATATACAGCAATATCGACTATAGGATCCCTGAACTCAAGTTCAACCTTTTTCGAATCCAATAATAGTTTAGATGATCCGTTAATTATTGTGAGATCGATATAAACATCAGAATCATTAAAAGGGTGTTCTACACATAATTCTATCTCTATTTCCCCATATTCTGAAAGTTTCACTAGAGTTTCCCTACCTATGCTATGCTGGAGGTATACTACCTTTGATTCTCCTCTATAGCTGTATAGCTCTATAATATATTTGTTGTATGTGTTGTATTTTTCTAGACTTCCAACGATTTTGATCTTTAAAATCGATTTTGATCCGCAGATCACGTTTATCCCTTCTCTACTTGAGATCATCTTAGATTCAACTATCTCGAGGTTCGGTGGCTTTAGATCTATTTTATCGCTAACGTTATAAGATTCTAGAAACGCGTCTAATTTAAAGACAACATTGATTCTGTCAGCATACTTGTATGGCGTTATTCTATATAGATCATTATTTGAATATACTATTTTACCATCTAAAGATAATGAAACATCTATATGCTTGTTATCTCTGTAGATAGCGAGGTTAATGTAGTCTTTAGTCTGATAGCTATAGTATATAGTATCGGTAGAATACGGATCTATAATAGTTAGGATCGAGTCCTTTAGACATAGGATCTTATCCCGGTAGGCAAAGCATCTTATATCGGCTTTTTTATTTATGTCAATCCATTTTTGAGAATAAATATCGAATACCCTTAATTTGCTGCCATAATCCATAACTAACCCGACTTCCGATGCAGACATATATTTTATCTTAGGATCTATATCAAAAACCTTTATTACGGACTCATACTCCATTATCTTAATTTTATTGTCAACCAACAGATATAGTATGTCAGAGTGGCTACCCAGAAGCTTAGGTTCGGATTTAGCGATCATGATAGTTTTCACTGAGTTCGAGTCATCTATGGTGATCCACCCTGTTTTAGCGTTGTATAGTAATGCTAAATTCAAATCGTCGATCCAGGCTAATGGCTTAACTCTAAATGGAATCTCTATAACCTTAGACAGGTCATTATTCTTAGGCATTATGATAGAGCGCGAGTTATCCAGTACTGCACCGAATATCCTGTATCCAATGTCAACTCTCCTAATCTTTTCATTTATTTCCAGTTTAACTGGACTACTATATATATCTCCATATATTATTTTGGACTTGTTTCCGTGTCGATAAGCCAGTATACAGTATATATCGCTACAGTCATAGAGTATATTATCTGGAGTGCTTATCTCTCCTTTAAATAATATAGCTTTCGATCTACGAAACCTGCCTTTAGATAATAAAATAACGTAGATTTCTTTACTAAAGCTAATGTTTTTTGTATATATCCATTTATTGTATATAGCTACTGTTTCTTCCAGATCTTCACTATATAAGATAGTTCTATCATCCATGGAGGCTATATAGTATATTGACCCACTATACTGATCATAGTAAAAGCCCTGTATGGAACCTAAACCAGCTAATTCCTTGCATCTTTCACCGCGGCACAGATATTTATTATCGACTACATATATAAGATCTGCTGGAAAGCTTCCATCAGTAACATATCTATCTAATCGCATTGGAGTTTGATATAGTATCCTGATTTTTCCTGATGAATTAAAATAAACCACATCAGGCTCGAATCTCGAAACCTCTAAATAGATGTCTTGGCCACTATATTTCAGTTTAGGCTTAACTTGAATCAGTTTATCTATTCTATATGGTATATCGATCAATCTGATCATCGGATCTCACCAAAAATATATCGATAATAAAACAGTAACTATTCCAGGGAGAGCCGTCTGATCAATGCTATCGAAAGCTAATCTCGAAGATAAGATAGAGAAGAAGTAAGGCACCAGTATAAAAGCATATATAATGTAGTCGGTAACTGAAATATAGCTTACCGTGATTAGGTTATAGAATATATATGGCTGGATTACTGATACAGCAAATATCAATAACACCACTATGATGTATGATCTATATATAGACAATAGATCAATGATATAGTCCACAAACCTATCAATATGCACAGGATTAATCTCTCCTTTGTTTTTAAGATATTCTAGAGAAAAGCATGTAAACCTGAATAGCCATGGAACCCTAATAGCTCCAGACTCATCGCAATTTAAATCAACCAGCTGTAAAGTTCTATATGTCCTGGCGTATTGACCTATGAAATTATAGATCCTCTTCAGTCTATTAATCATGTAGAAGGCAATATAAATATATCTAAAGTTATAGATGCCAACAGCGGTCAATATCATCCCTATCGATATACCAATTACCTTTTGACCTCCAACAAAGTCAAATGCGTTTCCAAAACCTAAAAATGAGGTGTATATAAATATAGGGAATAGGGAAAGCAATATAACTGGAACTATCGATCTTAAGCTCCTTCTGCGATCTTTAACCCTACTAGATCTACTGTTTTCAACAATGCTCAATATTAATGGATACCGTGGGAAGACCCCCGTAAGAAGTATGATTACTACTATCACGGCAAGAATAGCTTTTAATGGTAGATCTGAGCCTATTAAGGGAATTAAACCTATAAGTATCAATGGAATAACCGTAAATATCAGAGATGACATCAAGATGAAATTGGATCTTAGATTGAGATGGGACACAACTTTTCTATGGTATTCTTTTATGTATTCAGTAGCCGAATAATCAAGGTGATCTATACTAGTACCGTTTACTATGCCAGCTGCATGGTCCCTTAGAAAAAGACGTACTCTATTAGAGGAGATGCCTGCTGATGCTATATTTAATACGTTATCTACGTTTAGTAGATTTAGTAGGTTATATATCTTTATAGCCAGTTTTTTAAATTCCCTAAATACGTTGGATGAAGATCTTCTTATATGATCCAGCACTTCAAAAAATTCAAACCCGGTAATTGGTGCTGAAGCAGACAGAAGAATTATAAATGGAAGCTCCTCCTCTAGATTTCTGCTGGCTTCTATCCTTCTAACGACTTTATTTAGCAATATAGCTAAAATCAATATGAAGATTGATATGCTCAACACTATATAGCCTATATATATTAGGTATAGGCTTACCGCAACTAATGGTAGCGTTATTGTGATCATGTTTATCTTCAACCCAATCACCAGGGAAACTGTTGGTTTCAATAAGTGATGTCTTTGTTTCTTAATCTAATTGATCTATTAATCAAAGAATCCGGGTCTATATCGTAGTCATCTTCATACCTATATATCTTATGGATCTTAATTCTACCATCTACATAGCTGATTTCATCAATCCTTTCCAGAACCCTCCGCCTACTGCCATCAACATTCTTAAATCCCATAGTTGCAACAGCCCATATATTAGCTATCTGATCCTGAGCCAGATTTATTGGAGGAGATCTGAGCCTAGTCACAACCTCGTTAGTAGAGCCGCCATGGAACGTTGTTAGAGCAACCATTCCCATATTTAATGCCTGCGCCAACACTTGAGCCTCTGAACCTCTCGTCTCTCCAATAACTATTACCCTACTAACTGAGGCTCTAAGGGCTGCCTTAGCTAATGTGAATTGATCTATATTGAGCCTCCCAAGCTCATATGTATTATACCTTACCCATGAGGAGTTTTCAGGAGGATCTATTTCAGGCGTATCCTCAATAATAACTACTTTCCAGTTATATGGAATATATGTATATAGAATAGCCTTTAGAAGTGTTGTTTTTCCACTTCCTGGCGGACCAGCTATCAATATTGAGCCGTTATTTCTAATTATATTTATAAAGTACCTATCTATAGCGTTGTTAATCGTTTTGCATTCTATAAGATCTTTTATTAGGATTTTCCTTCTTATTTTCTTCCTAATAGCTATTTCCGGTCTACTTCCCGCCACGGTAGATGACACTATGTGGACACGATGACCACCGTCTTTTATTGGCATCTGAATATCAATAATAGGGTTGCTCTGGCTCACATAGTATCCGGATCTATTGGCTATATATTGCTGTAGACTAATAATCTCTGGTAGCGTCAGTAATATATTTGTCTTAACCATATCCACATCTGGATCACTAATAACACTGCTTGATAATCTAACCCAAATTGGACCTGAACCTGTGATCGATATATCTTCTACATTTACGTCATCGAGCAGAACCTGTAGTTTTCCATATCCTAATATCTGTTTAATAAGATATAACGCAACTTCAATGTAGTCATGATCTATATCAAGTACTCTAGATATTATATCCATTAAATCATGATCATTTATAATTTTATCATTTGGAATCATGTTTAAGATTAGACCTATCTTACTCTCTATATCGTTCATTAAGCTCTTTGGAGGTTTTGGGAACAGTTCAGCCACATATATATATTCGTTATTTTTTTGATCGAAACATACTTTGATCGTATAGGGCCCAACTATATATTCAGTCACTATCTCCATGCCCTCGCAACTTACAGAGGTAAAACCATCGATAATTACTGTAGCATCACCACCATTGATATATGTATTGATACCTAGAGCTTTACCATATAAGCCTAAATTAAACAGATCAATAGATTTATATTTATAAGGATTCAAGCCATCAATCAAATTTTTAAAAAACAAATATATTTTGTTGATCATTTAGACCACTTAAAACAGCTGTATGCCCCTCTAGGCACCAGACGCAACAACACTATGAGAGGCTCCTGAATCATCTTTAACTATGGCTATTACGCTTTCAACCCTAACCATTGAGTTATGGTGGAGTATATATGACGCTGACGACTTCGGGTTTATTGGCGTGGTAAAGTCTCCTGAAATCAATGTGAACCCGTTGTTAGATTGTATAGATGGCGTTATGTAGCTGACATATGTGCCAGACGTATTTGTGAATACGATTTGTATCTCTTCAACCGTTATAGGGCCAGCTATATTATTAAGAACCTTCAGAAGTACCAGTGTACCGCTCTCCCTACTATTTACTGTATATGTTGCCATAACTCCCTCTATAACGGGTAGCTTTTGGGCCTGTTGGGTTAGCCATGACTGGAGAATGAAGGCTACTGGGATAGTTATGCCAATTACCAGCAAGATTACTATTAGCTCACTCATTCCCCTTCTAGTAATTTTTGCCTTTAGATCTACTCTCCTCATATTGCTCCCCGCATATTCATATAAATTTATTTAATGACAGCGGGAGTAGGGCGAAAGTATTATCCCTTAATTTGGAATTTACCTAAATAGATAATGGCTGATTAACAGTGTATTTGGTGAAATGCAATAATAGGGAATTAAAAATAATTAAAGGAGACCTGCTGAAGGCGGTAACCGATGCAATAGTAAATCCAGCAAACACTAAACTATACATGGGTGGCGGTGTAGCTGGCCTCATAAAAAGATATGGTGGTGAATCAATAGAGAGAGAAGCTATTGAAAAAGGCCCCATAAATATAGGAGAGGCCATAGCTACAGGATCAGGTATGCTTAAATGCAAATACATTATACATGCGCCAACAGTAGTGAATCCAGGGGACAGGTCATCTAAGGAATACGTTAGAAAAGCTGTCAACGCTGCATTGAAACTAGCCAACTCCATGAGGCTGGAATCTATAGCTTTCCCTAGTATGGGGACAGGCGTTGGAGGACTTGAATATGCTGAAAGTGCTGAAGTTATGATCGACGAAATATTAAGGTTTATAAGCTCCCTTAACGAGAAGGACAGCATCAGAGAGGTACATATATATTTGATATCAGATCATCCATATAATGAATTTAAAAATACAGCTAGAAACCTTATATCTAAATATAACTGTACCGAAAACAATGACTAGCTCTGGGTATCTAAACAATGATCATAGAAAAATATAAGGTAGAAAGACCCGCTCTAGCTATACATGGAGGTGCTGGCAGGTGGGAGAGAGCTAAAGCTGAAGAGGAGAAATATCTAGATGTGTTGGAAAAATCTCTATTAAAAGGCTATGAACATCTAAGATCGAGAAACAATCGCATAGAAAGCGTGATTGAAGCTATAAAAGTGCTTGAGGACTCGATGATCTATAATGCGGGATCTGGAAGCTCACTAAACATAGCTGGTGAACGGGAGATGGATGCTGGATTAATGGACGGTGAATCTTTAAAGGCAGGCGCAGTTACCCTGGTTAAAAATACTAAAAATCCCATTGAACTAGCCTATTTGATCTATCGCTACACCGACCACATGATCATAGGATGCCATGGAGCGGAAAAGATAGCTGAATACTACAGATTGGAGAAACCTCCAGCCATACCCAAGCATGTGTTTGACAGATATAAAGAGACGTTAAAAAACATCGATAAAGTAGAGTATATCAGAAGAAATAAAGATCTAATAGACATATATAAAGAAGAAATTTACGGTACCGTAGGTGCAGTAGCTATAGATATTGACGGTAAACTTGCTGCGGCAACAAGCACAGGTGGAATCATGTTGAAGCTTCCTGGAAGAATAGGTGATACACCGATACCTGGTTCAGGATTCTATTCTGACAGCTATGTAGCATGTTCAGCAACCGGTATAGGTGAATCGATACTGAGCATTTCCCTATGTAGAAGCATAGCTCTACACTATAGATATACAAAAGATCTTGAGAAGTCAGTTATAGAAGCCTTTAGAGAATTAGAGAGAATCTGGGGCAAGAATACTGCAGGAATCATTGCTATATCGAATAACAATACACTTATATTTGCTTACAATACAACAGCTATGGCGCGTGGATATAAAGATCCCAATAATATATATTATAGAATATTTTAGAACCCGTGTGCTTATTTTCAACTATTATATTCTATTTGCTATCCA
>JALXCO010000083.1 GCA_026990885.1 Desulfurococcales archaeon | reverse complement strand
GACCTAACCCTATCGAGATCCACCCCTGGAGAATCGTACCCCTCACCAATATAGAGCACGGAGTCTATATCGAGACCCGCAGCTATGGCTGGATAGACCATGATTGGACTAACCAATACCGCTCTAGACCCGTTCACAAGCGATCTCGACTCCCTAACTATATAGCTGTATAGCTCTACAAGCATCGCCGATGACCTATCGAAATATATGGATGCCTGGAGGTTTCCTCTAGATAGCGCGGCCATGGATAGATAGCTGGCTATGGTCTCAATACTGATATTGAAGGCTTGAGGATCGTAAAGAAACTCATCTATAACCATAACCCCATCCACCCTACGTGGCTTCCACCCCTCCTCGATCGATATCCTATATAGATCGATAACCACCTTGGATCCACTAAAGCTTCTCCAAACCACCATGTTTGCGGGTGTATGGTTCCACCCATCCAGTATGATTAGATCGGCCTCAGCAATCCTCTCAAGATCACGTGGAGAGAGCTCGTAGTCATGTATATCCACTCCCCCGGGATATAGGTATAGCACATCTACATAGCTTCCCCCAACAAACTCCACTATATACACTAGAAGGGGGTTTCCAGAGACGGCTACAGTAATCAATCTACCATCTCGACCTATAGACGGATCGCTACCGGGAACCACGGTAGCGGCCTGACTTATCTGGGCAACCAGCAGTAGGGTTGCTACGATGATTACTAGCTTGTGTCTAGCTCTAGCTTTCTTCTGGATATCCATAGCTTATCCGGTAGTATTTTATGCTATACATAATTTAAGCTTAGCATAAAATGCTTTTATAAGGGTTCTTATTTCAATATATGGATGGGTAATCCATATGGTCAACCACACAAAAACGCTGGTTGCGGCATTGATAGTTGTAGGCGTTATAGCTGTGTCATCGATACTCTACTCATATACAGCCCTATCAACCCAGGGTAGCGAGCTTAAGAGGATTAGGGGGGACCTCGAAGCCCTCTCCGAAAAGCTCGATAGGCTTTCAAGCGATATAGCCGAGGTATCGAGGCTATCTAAAGGGATCACGGAAGAGATCGAGGGCCTGAAGAGGGGTGTTGAGTCGGTTAGGGGTGATGTGGAGAGGTTTAAGGCTGAGGTGTCTGAGGAGCTTAGGGGGTTAAGGGGCTTTATTGAGGCGTCTACATCTCCGAGGATAAGTGTTGATTACGCGAGGCTTTTTAGCGTTACCTACGATGGTGTAGCTAAGGTGGTTAGGGATGCTGAGAACCAGGTTATTCTTCTGCTGCCTAAAGATCTGGATCTGCCTCAGGAGGTTGTGGACTCCTATAGGGAGAAATACGACCCCGACTACATAATATATACCCCCGTAGAGAGAGCCGTCCTAATGTCTGCTACGCAGGTATCGATGATCTATAGGCTCGAGCTAGAGTGCGGGGTTGATATATTATCGAGAAATATAGCCGGGATAATGTGGGGAGGAGCCTATAAGTGGTATATAGATAGGGTTAGCGATCTCCTGGATAAGGGGGTTATAAAGGATGTTGGCGGGGCAAGCAACCCGGATATAGAGTCTATAATAGCTTTGAACCCTGATCTCGTGCTGATATACACCTATCCGGGGTCCCCCGTATTCACCAGCCTGAAGGAGGCTAACCTCCCCGTGGTTGTAGACAACGAGTACCTCGAGAACAGTCTGCTTGGGCGCTTCGAGTGGATCAAGTTCATATCCCTATTCTTCAACCTTGAGGAGTGCGCGGAAAAGATATTTAGCGATGTGGAGAGAAGGATCAGCGATGTTGTATCCCAGATCAAGACAGCACTACCCCTAGAGGATGAGAGGCCGATGGTCGCGTGGCTCCTGGTGTGGGGCGGCAGGATATACGCCGCCAAGCCAGGTAGCTATGTGGAGGACCTCATAACCCTTGCTGGAGGGGTGTATGCGTTCAGGGACATCCCCTATGGCGCGGTCACCGTTGAGCTCGCGATCTCCAGGGGTCCCGATATAGATGTCCTGATCTACTCATCCTCAAGGGAGTTTGCCCCAGGAACCCTAAGGGAGCTTGTGGAGTCTGTGGACTTCCTCAAGTACTTTAGAGCCGTGGAAAATGGTGCCGTATACGTGTTTGCTCCAGACTACTACCAGTTGGGGACCTCCTATCCAGATATCCTGGTTATGGATCTCGCCAAGATACTTTACCCAGACCTGGCTGTGGTTAAAGATCATGAAGTGAGATTCTTTGAGAAGCTCGAATAGAGGGAGGGGCTACACCACAAGCTTTAGTAGGGCACTTCCCCTAACCGTATCCATGCTCTTTATCTTGGCGATTGCATCGTTGATTGTTGGGTCTGTATGGATAGATCCGCTGGATATATTGGCTGACATATTTACTGGTGAGGGGCTATCCCCTATAGAGGAAACGATAGTTTATGCTAGGAGGATACCTATAGTTTTAGGCTCTATAGCGGCTGGAGCCCTCCTAGCCCTCTCGGGGTTCCTGTATCAATCCCTATTCAGGAACCCGATGGCGGACCCCTATGTTCTCGGTACCGCTTCAGCCTCCTTCCTCACGATCGTTTTAGGAACATACATATCTATATATATAGGCGAGCTATTTAGGTTTGGGGCAACCCTGCTGCCGATATTCTCTGCGGTTGGCGCAGCCATCTATACTGGTGGGCTTGTAGCTATATCGTCTAGGATGGGTAGCCTTCAGCTACTGCTTATAGGTATATCTCTGGGGTTTGTGTTTACGGGTGTATCGATAATATTCCTCAGCATGCTTCCGCCGGATGTCGCTGGCCTGCTGTCTCTAGCCATGTTTGGGAGTTTTGAGAGGCTTTCGTGGGAGTACTCGGTTTATCTAGCATTCTCTCTGCTCGTTCTCGCCGCTCCATCTATGTACTATAGCATAAGGTCTCTAGACCCAATGATCCTTGGGGAAGAGTACGCCAGGAGTCTAGGGATAGATATTAGGGTTTTGAGAATAGCGGTGAGCCTGATAGCTGGTATAGCTACATCTGTAACTGTAGCGTTTATAGGGGTTATAGGGTTTCTCGGCTTTGTGGCTCCACACGCCGCTAGGTTGATGATCGGGTCAAGCAGATCTATATATGTGCTCCCACTCTCGATGGTGCTGGGGTCGCTGATACTGCTTGTGTGCCTAGTTCTGATTCGTATACTGTTTCCGGGAGGGGACCTCCCTATAACGGCTATCACCAGCATCTTTGGAGGTCCCCTTCTGGTGTATCTGGTATCTAGGATGAGGGGTGAGTACTCTTGGTGAGTTTGGATAGCTCCACCGGGGTTATAGCTAGAGATCTTGTTGCTGGATACGATAATAATCCTGTTGTTTCCGCCAATCTAGATCTTAGGTCTGGGCTTATATGCTTCATAGGCCCGAACGCCTCTGGAAAAACCACGCTGGCCAGGGCTTTGGCTGGTGTGCTTAAGCCTTTGGGTGGTGTTGTTATTGTTGATGGGAGGGACCTCTACTCTCTCAGCAACGTTGATAGATCTAGGATTGTAGGGTTTCTCCCTACAGGCTCTCCTAGGGCTCCACTGATGAAGGTTTTTGATGTTGTGTCTATGGGGAGGACCCCCTGGAGGGGATTGAGCCTATCTAGCCGTGATCTTAAGGCTATCTCGAGGTCTATGGATCTTGCTGGCGTCTCTGAGCTATCCGACAGGTATTTCAATGATCTTAGTGACGGGCAGAGGCAGAGGGTTTTGATAGCTATGGCTCTGGCTAGGGAGCCTAGGGTTCTTATTCTTGATGAGCCCACGAGTTTTCTGGATCCTATTAACAGGATCAGGGTTTTTGATCTGCTTAAGGAGATCTCTAAAGAGATACTGGTTATAGTCACCACCCACGATATCGAGCTGGCCTCCAGATACTGTGATCAGGTATACAGCGTTAGGGACGGCTCGGTTTCCAGGCTTGTATCCTGGGAGGGTGTTGGCGATCTCTATGGTTCTGGGGACCTCGTATATATCCCTATAGTGAATAGCTTCGAGCATAGGCTTCCTGAGGGGTCCCCGGAGATCCATCTGTTTGGTGGGTGTGGTTCCGCGTTCTCGTATGTTAGGAGAAACAGGTTGGGTGTGCCGGTTAGTGTTGGGCCTGTTTACTATAGTGATCTCGATAATATTGCTTTGAGTAGGTTGGGGGCTAAGGTTTATGTTTATGACGGATCTATCGATCTTGATGCTGTTTCAAAACAGATCTTTAGTGCTGGCGAGGCTATAGCATTCAACGTTCCCGATGAGTGCTTGCCTGATGCTACGCTGGATCTAATATACAGGAATAGGGATAGGGTGAGGTTTGTGGATGTAGAGGTTTTCGGGTAGGTTTATTAGGATTGTAGATTGTTCATTTATTCTGGTTAAATCAAATTGGTTTTGAGGCTATATGTAGCGTGCGGCGGTGCCGGGCTGGTGGTTCCCCTTGATTGGTTTGGCGTATAGCGTTAGGGATGTGGCTAGTAGGGGTATATTTAGGGCTTTTGTCGAGGTAGCCGGGCTCAGGTGTGTTGATACCGATGATGGCGATAGGCCTTTAGTTAATCTCTGTGAAGACGGCTCAGTAAGGGTTGCTGGGTTCGATGAGGATGTTATATATTTTGAGTTTCTCGATAGGTTTTTTGATCCGTCGAGGCACGACGCGGTAATAATACTGTCGAGGCATAGGGCCTCATCGGGTGTTCCAAGCCTAACTGTCCACTCCACAGGTAATCCGGGGCCCCAAGCCATGTATGGGGGTAACCCCTTCGAGCTTGCATATACCAGACCCTCCTACTCGGGTTCTCTGCTTTATTATGTCTGGAGATCAAGCTCCAACGGCTCGCTGGGATCGGTTGAGTTTGAGGTTACGTATGAAGCTACCCATCATGGGCCGACAAGCAATAGGGTTCCTGTTGTGTTTGTGGAGTTGGGCTCCTCTGAGAGGGAGTGGGGGATTAGGGAGGGGCATCTTGCTTGGGCTACTGCCATAAGTAGGTTTATGGATGAGGGCTCGATATGTAGTGAGCTAGCCGTGGGTTTTGGCGGCTCTCACTATCCTGAGAGGTTCACTAGGATGACTCTCGATAGAGGGGTCTGCTTCGGGCATATAATACCTAGGTACGCTCTTAAGAATCTCGATCCTGAGCAGGTGTCCGATATAGCCAGGAAGGCTGTTGAGTCCAGCGTTGAGGATATAGATCGTGTGTATATCGAGGAGAAGGCCGCTCAATCGGCCAAGATAAAGGCTATTGTTAGGGTTCTCGATGATTTAGGTGTTGAATACGTTAAGCTATAGTGTGGGCTATGATTAAGCTCTATTTTCTTGGTAGCGGTGGGAGTGTTCCGACAGCCAAGAGGTTTGCTCCCAGCATAGCTCTGGTTGTGGATTCGGATATCTATCTATTCGACTGTGGTGAGGGGTCCCAGGTCAGGATGTATGAGGCTGGGCTCTCACCCCTTAAGGTTAGGGTTGTTTCCATAACCCACTCGCATGGGGATCATATCTATGGGCTTCCTCCGTTGCTTGAGAGCATGGGTTCCCATGATAGATCCTCTGAGCTTATGGTTGTAGCTCCGAAAGATGTTTGGGATCTTGTATCTAGATACAGCGTTGGTGGTGAAAGAGATCAGGGTTTCCCGATCAGGATTCTATCTCCTGAGGAGGGTTACGTGGATCTTAAGCTCTCTATAAAGGGCTTTAGAACATGCCATCTCGGCGAGAGCTGGGGTTATAGGGTTGATGTTTCTAGGGGGAGAAAGAGCTTTTCTCTATGCTACACTGGAGATACGGAGCCTTGCAGTAGTGTGATTGATTCCTGTAGGGGTGTCGATTTACTGATCCATGAATCAACCTATGTGGAGAGCGAGTCTAGGGAGGCTCTGGAGTATAAGCACTCCACGGCTCTGGGTGCGGCTATCGTTGCTAGAGACGCAGGTGTTGGGGAGCTCTATCTGGTTCATATCAGCCCTAGGTATAGGGATCCTGCGGGGGTTCTTGCTGAGGCTAGGCGTGTTTTTGATAGGGTGCGTGTGGCTCATGATCTCATGGTTACCTACATAATGCTATGATTTTAATTAGGTTGTGTTTATGGGTAGTATTTTGAGTCTTCATATTGGTCTGGATAGTCTGGATCGTGGTCTTTGGGGGTGTACCACATATTATCTCTACATGATTGTTAAGGAGATCATTAGGTCTAGGCTGGGTTCGAGGCTCAAGTTTATAGATTATCCTCTGCTAACCAGGCTGAATCCAGCTATACCCCTTAAGACCAGGGGTAATGGTGCTGTTTCCCTTCATCTCAGGGGTTATGAGGAGGATCTTCGTGAGGCTGTAGAGATCGCTAGCCAGATTGTGGGTTCTGGGCATGCTGATTCCAGCAAGGGTGGGGCTATAGCTCTATACGGTGATCTCGATAGAGGTTTAGCTGTATCCATATATAGGCGGGGTTTATCCGACTATATCTCTATAGATCAAGCTAGACGATATATAGATAGATCTACCCATAGGGTCTTGATGGGTGGCAGGGGCGTTGTGGGCTCGCTAGTCTCTATAGCCCACCACTTCGTTTCTGGGGACTATACCTTTGAGCTTATAGGCTATTCAGAGAGTGGGGGCTTCAGTGTTGATCGTTCTAGGGTTGAGGCTATGGATAGGGCTACTAGGCCTCTCACATTCGGCAATATAGATCCTGATACAGGAAGGATTCTCATAACCCCGAGGGTTGGGAGGCCTACTGTGTTGGGTGTTAGGGGTGAGGTCCCTGATGTTCTTGTTAGATCTATAGAGATCCTAGATCCCGTGGGGTTGGATGGCTATATGGTTTTTAGAAGTAACCAGGCAACAGATCAGCACATGGTTTACTGGGGGAGCGTCTCCCAGGCTAAGCTATATAGAACTGGAGTATTTATTGGGCGCCTAGAGTCCGGGCCCATTGTTTTGAGGGGTGGAGATGTTTTCTTCGATATGAGGGATGAGTCTGGGCCTGTTGTTGGGGTTGCGGTATTTAAGGAGTTGGGCTACGGCAACTATATTGCTAGAAGGCTTCTGCCTGGTGACCTCGTTCTTGTTGGTGGATCTGTTAAGCCGTGGATTATTGATGGCTCCACAAGACCAGTTATTAATGTGGAGATGTTCAAGATCCTTAGGGTTGCTGAGGTCTATAGGCTTAGGAATCCCAGATGCAGGGTTTGTGGGGGTCCCATGTCTAGCTTGGGTTTTGGTAAGGGCTTTAGGTGTAAGAGGTGTGGTTTTAGGGATTCTGGAGCCTCAAAGATTAAGGAGAGGATCTATAGAGATCTCCCGGTGGGGGTTGTTTTCAAGCCTCCAGCCAGGTACCAGAAGCATTTAACTAAGCCCGTTGAGAGGTTTGGGTTTGAGAAGGTCTGGAGATGCAGATCTATACCTCTAGATATAGGCAGGTATATCAGGTAGAGATCGCTAAACACCTAATCAATGATCTAGAC
>JALXCO010000082.1 GCA_026990885.1 Desulfurococcales archaeon | reverse complement strand
GAATCTGTCTATCGCCTCAGCTATATCCTCCCTTCCCATATCCATCAGTATGTTTCTGAGTTTTGCGAGGATCGATCTAGATCCGTGAACACAGATCCTTTCACCAGCTATCCTATAGATCACGGCCCTAGCCGCTAGCTGTATAGCCTCCTCGGAATTGAAGCACGAGCCGTCATAATCCCCCTCAGCAAGATCCCTTTCAGCCCTAACCAGGAATCTAGAGGCTCTTCTCCACAGAAGTCTCCAGTACTCTCCACTCACATCGTTCTCCTCGTATTATTTTGGTTTTCGCTTCTTTATGTCTGTCTTTATATGGATTAATATCAGTGCTCACTTTGCCGATTCGCATCCACACATTATCTATGGCTGAAGCTCTAATCCTTTAGGTGGGGGGTGGTATACTAGGCTTTATTTAGTAAAGTTTACATATTTTATTTGGGTGTCTTGAATTTGGATGTTAGGCTTATAGCTTTTGATGTTTATGGGACTCTCTTCGATGTCTCAAGTCTCCGCGATCATGTGGCTAGGGCTCTCGGGGGATCTGTGGATCCCGGTGCCTTTCTGGATACCTGGAGGCTTAAGCAGATCGAGTACTCATTCCTGGTGAGCCTTATGGGGTGGTTCGAGGATTTCAAGTCGATCACTGTTAGAGCACTGAGATACACTCTAAAGCTCTACGGGCTGGAGGAATCCAGCGGTCTCATAGATAGCCTGATTAGGGGCTGGGGAGAGCTCAAGCCCTACAGCGATACTCTAACGGTTATCCCCAGGCTCAGCGAGAGGTTTAGGCTGGCAACACTAACCAACGGGAGCAGGGACGCTATATCGAGCCTGCTTGATAAGTGGGGTTTGAGGGGTTACTTCACTGATTTCCTATCGGTTACCGACGTAAAGATCTATAAGCCGAGCCCAAAAGTCTATAGGCTTGTGGAGAGGCTAGGCTTCAGCGTTTCCCAAACACTAATGGTTTCCTCAAACCCTTGGGATGTTGCCGGAGCAGTGAACGCTGGTATGAGGGTGTGCTACCTGAATAGGAGGGGTCTCCCCCTGGAGGAGCTTGGGCTTGAGCCAGAGATAGAGGTTGGGTCTCTAGACGAGCTCTATGGGGTTCTCGCTAGGTAGTGTTTTAGAAAAATATAGTTTTCATGCTATATCTATTATTGATTGGGGCCAATGGCCAGGCTCGGCTTCAGGCTTGGGGCTAGGAATAAGTGCAGGATATGCGGGTTCGAGTCCCCCTATATATCCTCCTCTATAGGTGTGTGCCTAAGGTGCATTAGGGATAGGCCCGATGAGGCTCTAGAGACAGCTATGGAGAGCCACAGGAGGGCTAGGAGGGTTTTTGGCCTCGAGCCAGATCCCCCTAGAGCATCCAAGGGTGTGAGATGCACGATATGCGCTGCCGAGTGCGTTATTCCTGAGGGGTCCTCCGGATACTGCGGTGTGAGGGCTAATAGGGGTGGTAGAATGGTTTATCTTCCTGGGGAGGATAGGGCTTACCTGTACTACTATCTAGATCCGCACATAACAAACTGCTGCAACGCGTGGTTCTGCCCCGGTGGAACCGGGTGCGGCTTCCCGAGGTACTCGTACTCCAGGGGTCCCGAGGAGGGATACTATAACCTGGCTCTCTTCTTCTATGGATGCTCCTTCAACTGCCTATTCTGCCAGAACTGGAGCCATAAGGAGATCTATAGGGCTAAAGCCGTTCATGTTGAGGAGATCGTGGATCTAACCCTGAGAAACGAGAGGATCTCGTGCTGGTGCTGGTTCGGCGGATCGGCAGAGCCCCAGCTGCCGTTCGCGATAAAGGCTTCTAGACTGGTTCTCGAGAGGAAGCCTAGAGGAAGGATCGTTAGGATATGCTACGAGTGGAACGGCGACGGCAACCCGTGGCTGGTTAGGAGGGCCACGGAGCATGTTGTTGAGAGCGGGGGCAACGTTAAGTTTGATCTGAAGGCATACGATCCTGTCCTCCACAGGGTTCTAACGGGCATGGATAATAGGAGGGTTCTAGAGAACTTCGAGCTTGTATATAGGGAGTTCTATGATAGGAGGAGGGAGGTCCCTGTGCTGGGGGCGACAACTCTTCTTGTCCCACACTATATAGATGAGCATGAGGTCAGCTCTATAGCCGAGTTCATCTCCAGCCTAGACGACTCCATACCATACAACCTGCTTGTTTTCCACCCAGACTTCATGATGAATGATATACCAGTAACTCCAAGGGACCAGGTGTTCAGATGCTACAGAGCCGCCAAGAGGTACCTTAGAAACGTTAATATAAGCAACCTCCACCTGCTGGGGTTCACCAGATCCTCTCTAGCCTGGGGACCCCTACGAAGCCCCGCATAAATCCTTAATGCCTTCTCCTTGCATGGAGCCCTATAGATCTCTGGGATCCAGCATGTCTAGAGATCTATGCATCCTCTACCCAGCTCACCTCTGATATGATGCAACCGTATATATACCCAGCTTCTGAGCCATTCTCTGTGCTGATGGATGTATTAGATAGCCGAAGAGCACCCCTATAACTTTTGCTTTGTTTTTGAAGTGGTCAGCTATAGGCCTGTAGACCTCATTATAGAACTTTTCGACGTCCCTCCCATATATTCTAGATTTAGCCTCCCCAACAATAATTAGTTTGGATTCCTTTTCCATATACTCGCCGTATAGATCGACCTCAATCTCTCTATCACCCAAATAAAGAAATCTTCTCTCCAACTCAACCTCGACACCCAGGTGCCTGTACAGCCATCCTGGAAGAACCACTTTCGCAATGTCCTCTAAACCAAACCCGATCGTTTCAGATAGACTACCCAGCTCAACTCTCAAATTATCTACTGCTTTCGCCAAATGATCCACGGTCTCAGCAAGCTTATCCAGCCTCTCCTCAGTCCTCCTCTGCGCCTCCGCCAAATGATCCACGGTCTCAGCAAGCTTATCCAGCCTCTCCTCAGTCCTCCTCTGCGCCTCGGCTAGATCTCTTACTGCCGCAGATAATTTCTCGAATTCCTCTCTAGTTACCTTGATGTCCCTCACTTTATCCTCAACGATCTTTACGATCAGGTCGTAGAGATCTTTTGTGAGACTCAATAAATGCTCCCCTAGCGCCTTCGTTCTCCCACTATATTTATTTATGATGGATAGAAAAAGCTTAAATTTATCTCTGCTTATGGATAATCTCTTCCTTCTATGGGGTTTCTGCTTATTCCGGAGCTTCTAAATGTTGAGAGGAGCTTGTGGAGATGGCTCTATAGATATATTATGCTGGGTAATCTGTCTTCCATATATTAACCTTGTGTTTACTATTTTTATGCCTTTGATAGAGATAATCTTACATGGTTACGCTATATGGCCGGTAAGTCTGTTAGGGTTAGGCGGAGGTCCTTTAGCCACTGGCTTATTGTGGGTTTGGGCCTGGGTGTATTTATCGCTGTCTACGGATCGGTGATATACTTCACCTATATCTCCTCCCCGGACGAAGATGGCGGCGGGCCTATACATATACACACCAGCTTCAGGATAGTTGTTGAGGACCGAGAGGTCCCTATTCCAGCTGGCATAGGTATAGCTCCAGAGCTCTGGAGAGATAGGAGCCTTAATAGGTATAGTCTAGCCGCTACTCAAGCCCCTCTACACACGCATGACGATACCGGGGTTATACATATTGAGGCTAACGTTAATAGAACGTTTACCCTCGGTGATTTCCTAAGGATCTGGGGCGTAGAGTTCAACGCCACATGCATCATGGATATATGCGCGGACAACCACTATAGGCTCACTGTCCTTGTTGATGGTGTGGAAACCAACATGCCCTTCGATAGAGTAGCCCTGAGGGATGGGGGGAGCATTATTCTCTTGTTCACTAGAAGCCAGCAGTAGCTTTTATATTGATTTCCTGCATATTTAATCATGATGCCGAATGTCTGGGGGTGGGTATAGGTTTTTCCTGAAGCCTGTCCTCGCCGCGGCTATAGTTTCCATGGTTATAGCCTCCATATGGCTTAGCGTCTCGGTAATCGAGTCGAGCAGCCACACCCCTCCAGCTAGGAGGGTTGTTGTGTTCAGCATCGATTCAGCCGAGCCCGAGACCATAATGAGGCTTGCCATCCAGGGTAAGCTCCCTGGGTTCTCCAGGATCCTTCTCAACGGCGTCTTCTCCGAGGGGATGGTTGTCGCCTTCCCCTCGGCTACAGCCGTTACCCATGCTGTTCTATCGACTGGTGCCCCGCCGCATATCAATGGGATTACTGGGAACAGGATCCATCTCCCTGGATCCAGGATCCATCAAACAGTGAACGGGTTCGACGGCCGCTACCTCGAGGCTGAGCCCCTGTGGGTTGCGCTCGATAGGCAGAATCTAGCTAGCGTTGTAGCTGCGTTCCCCCACAGCACTCCTGCAGCGTGGGGGAACGTTTCCAGGGCCAAGCTGTTCAATCCCTACGACTCCTTTATATTCCCCATATCCTTCTCGACCCTCTACACATCCAACGAGTCGGTCTCCAGGGCCTACGTTATATCGTTTAGGGAGGCCGCCAACTGGAGCAATCTAGAATTGATTGGTGGCGCTAGAGATGCTGTTGAGGCCAGCTTCAAGTTTGGGGATGACACGTGGTGGATTCTTGTTTTCGACTCCGATGGTGATGGGGTTAGGGATAGGGTTATCTTGACTGTGGGTGAGAAGGATCTTCTTAGGGCCGTCGCCCTGCTGTCTGAGGGTGAGTGGTCCCCTCCGATAAACGTGTCTGTTAGATTCAAGGGCAACGTATATACTGTGGCCCCCAGGTTCAAGGCTATAGAGGTCGATAACCTCGAGGACTTCAGGCTGTATAGGTCTATAGCCAGGCCCCTGGAGGGCATGTGGTTCAATGACCGTGAGCTTGCTCAGGCAGTCTGGAGGGATGTCGTGCTTAATGTCGGGATGATCACTGGTGCAGACTGGTTTGGCCTGGTTAACGGCTGGTATGGTGAGGATGTATTCATGGAGACTGCTGAACTAGCCAACGAGTTCTTTAGGTCGCTTACCGAGTACCTGTTGAGGAATACCGAGTGGAACCTGTTGATGACCTACACGCCTGTTGTCGATAGCGTTCTACACCAGTTCCTCGGGCTCACCGATCCCTCTATGCCGTATTATAGGGAGGACCTCGCCGAGAGGTATGAGAGGTATATTGAGGAGGCATACATGCTTGCTGACAGGTTTCTGCAGACAATCCTTGATAACGTGGATCTATCTGAAACAGCCGTGATTGTCGTGTCGGATCATGGCCAGTGGAGCGTTGGTAAGCTGGTGTATATAAACAGCATCCTATACAATGCCGGCCTGCTGAAGGTGGATGAGAGGGGCAGGGTTATAGCTAATGAGACCATGGCCTACTATATCGGCTACAACCAGATCTTTATAAACCTCAAGGATAGAGAGGAGGGCGGTATCGTGGATCAGGAAGAGTATGAGGCTCTTGTTAACGAGATTGTGAATCTCCTTAAAACCATTGTAGATCCAGATACAGGGGAGCCGGTGTTCTCTTATGTTGCCTCCAGGGATAAAGCGATCGAGCATGGCCTATCGGGTGAGAGAGCCGGGGATATAGTGTTTAGCCTGAAGCCCGGCTACGCAGCCTGGACAGGGATCAATATTAGAGACGGGGAAGGAGTGGTGTTTGCTGATGCGGTACCCCTTAAAACAGTTACTGGATGGCACAGCGATCTGCCGACATATAGAGATCTCTACGGCATATTCGGGGCTGTGGGTGCGGGCGTCGAGAGAGCCGGGGTGATAGGTGTGGTCAACGCCCTTGGCGTAGCCCCTACTGTAGCCGCCCTACTCGGTGTTGATCCTCCGAGAGACGCTGTTGGGGCTGTACTGCCCATACTCTCCAGGCCTGTTCAGCAGGCTCCAGCATCAACGGTTACTGTTACGCTAACCCAGATAGTTACCGCTGTACAGAGGGTTGTTGAGACCGTAACCTCTACACTCACCATGGAGGTTGTTGAAACAGTAACCGAGGTGGAGACTGTGGAGAGAACCGTGACTGTTGAGAGGACCCTGGCGACCACAGTCACCGTGGAGGGCGTGGGGGCTGAGGCTCCACCCTCTATGCCTCAGCTTGGCGCAGATGCCTCGCTGATAGCTATTGCCGTGGTTGTCTTCGCTGCCGGATTCGCTCTGGGCTATTTTGTTGTGAGGAGGAGATACGCGTTCTAGGCTGGCTACCCGCCTTCTATTTTTACCTCAATACTTTTTTCATGGCCTCCTCGACTAGGTCTAGTGCTTTCTCAAGGTTCTCGATGCCTATGGTTAGCGGTGGGTGGAACCTGATCACGTTGTCGTAGTAGCCTGCCTTCATCAATATAACCCCTCTTCTTCTGGCTTCGTCGATTATCTTTATAGCGGAATCCTTATCGGGCTCCCTAGTTCTCCTATCCTTAACCAGCTCTATAGCCCTCATAACACCAAGCCCCCTGTGGTCGCCTACAGCATCGAATCTATCGTGGAGCTCCTCGAGCCTCTTAGCTAGTATAGAACCCAGCTTCTGGGCCCTTGAACACAGGTTGTCTCTATCGAATATCTCTAGAACCTTCAGCGCAACAGATGCCGCAACCGGGTTCCCGCCGTATGTCCCTCCCATACCACCCTTCTCCAAGCTATCAAGGATCTCTGACCTCGCCACAACAGCGCTCAGAGGAAGCCCGTTGGCTATCGCTTTCCCAAGCGTAACTATGTCTGGTTCGATCTCGAAGTTCTCGAAAGCCATAAACCTCCCTGTTCTGCAGTATCCCGTCTGGATCTCATCAACTATCAGCGGGACCCCTCTATCCCTAGCCATCCTGCCGAGGGCATCCATGAAGCGCTTTGGGGGGACAACAAAGCCCCCCTCACCCTGGATCGGCTCGATTATTATCGAGGCAACAGCGTCTGGGTTCAGCTGTACATCCAGTATCAGCTCCATGATATCGAGCACACGCTGGCTACACTCCTCCTCGTCATCGAAGCCGAGCCTGTAGCAGTAGGGGTAGGGTGCATGCACAACATGGGATGGCAGGGGCTCATACCCCGGTTTATAGGGCCTGTATTTGCCTGTGAGTGCTAGGGAGAGGTTTGTTCTTCCGTGGAACCCGCCTATAAACGATACTATATATGGCCTCCTGGTGTATGCTCTAGCCGATTTGGCTGCGTTCTCCACAGCCTCTGAGCCGCTGTTGAATAGCATGACCTTCCTGCTTCCTGGAATCCTGATTCTTTCGGCTAGCTTCTGCGCGAGCTTGACGTAGGGTTTGTAGTTGGCCACCATTATGCATGTGTGCCACAGGCTTCTTAGGGCTTTCTCGGCCTCCTCGACCAGCTCTCTATTCACATGCCCCAGGCTTGTGGTCCCTATCCCTGAGGTTAGATCTATATACCTGTTGCCTCTATCATCCTCGAGGAACTCGTTGTATCCTCTAACGATGGTTATTGGG
>JALXCO010000081.1 GCA_026990885.1 Desulfurococcales archaeon | reverse complement strand
GCCGAAGGAGATGATTAAGTGCGAATCATGTAAAGTGGAGTTTTCGCCTGAGGATGCGGATATAATACATCTAAACGAATATAGGCTGAAAACGCCCCTTGGATAATTGGGTATGCCTGCTAGTGTTTTAGACGCTCTAGTTTGTCTAGAAACTTTTTTACTGGATCCCTCGCGTGTTGGTGAATGGTATTTAGGTTATATTTATTAGTGCTCATATAAATCTATAAATATAATATTGATGAACTACCGATCAGAAGTAATGGGAGGGCAAGGTTAATGCCCCAGAAATGTCCTGTGACTCTCACTTGGAGGATAATTGGGAGGCCGTGGAGGCTTGTTCTTATAGACAGGCTTCTCGACGGGCCAAAAACATTCAACCAGCTACTGGAGTCTATGCCGGGTATAAGTAGCAGAACGCTCTCAAAGATCCTTAAGGAGCTCCAGCAGATAGGAATAATAGAGAAGATACCTGCGGGAGACGATAAAAGATACTACTACACCCTAACCGCGATGGGTAAGGATCTTGAGAACCTGGTTAAAGAGACAAAGAGATGGGCGGATAAATGGCTGACCAAGATAATGGAGAAGTAAAACCCATATATTTTTCGAGCACCTATAGATTAGATAGCCATGAGGATGCTTGCGTTCGCGTTAAACAAGGGCTACACGCCGAGAGATAGAGAGCGTCTCGTGGAGAAGCTAAGGAAAGTTATGGATGTTAGGAACATGAGGATCGCTAGCAGCCACATAGAGATTGAGGTGTGGAATACAGATCCCGATAAAGTTAGGAGCCACATAGAGAATGTGGTAGGGGAGGTTGTTTTTGTAGATCATGTAGATAATATCGAGAAGAGGCTCGAAACCAAAGATATGGATGCGGCAATCAAGCTATATATCCAGCTATTCAACGAGGAGAGATTCTGGGAGGCCCACATTGTTCTCGAGAGTATTTGGAGAAGAAGCCGGGACCCCCGTATTCAGGCTCTAATAAAGCTTGCCGCCTCTCACGTGAAGATCCAGGAGAACAAGCCGGAGTATGCTAGAAGGCTAGCTATGGAGAGTCTAGAGATGATGGATCCAGTAAAACTATCATGCCTAGACCTCAAGGAAGTTATGGGAGACATAGAGGTGTTTGTCGAGAACCTTAAACCTATAAAGCTTAAATCCCGATTCTGCAGCTAGATAATATATTTAGGGCACACATACAAGCATGTGATCACTATGGCCTCAGGAAAAAACGCTATAGAGATACTGCCCATATTGATCGAGCTCGCAAAAGAGAAGTGCAAAGACAGCAACCTAGACAGCAAGCTGGAGTGCGACCAGCTCCTCGAAATATACTTCAACACTATAGAGAAAATGATACTAATTCAGCATAGACGCAGAATCAATAGGTATGACTGGATCGAGAAGGTCATCGAGAAGGGGCTACCAGACGGCAGAAAGAGGTTTATCCTATATGTCCTCTCCGCATACCTAGTAAATATCAGGAACCTCAGCGAGGAGGAGGCTCTAGCTGAGGTGAAGCGTTTTCTGGATAACTCATGTAGAAACTATGGGAACTGCGAGAAGATCTATGAGTCATGGATCCGAAGCGACCTAGCTAGAGTAAAGAGAAAGGGTTTGAAACCAGCCAGGCTCGAGAGGCTTGATAGCGATCTTAGAGAGCACATAAGGAAAGTAGTTGGGAACTGATCTTGGCCGCCGCTACAAAAATTAATCTATAGGCTACGCCAATTCTATTATCGGTATACAGCTATGCTTATTCTCGGGCCCGATATGATAGATCGGATAATGAATCCAGAGAAGCTTATCGAGACTATAAGGAGCTTCTACCTCAGGGGAGACCTAGAGATAAAGGAAAGGATCTCAGACACCTGGGGAGAGAGCTGGATTGGGTTTATGAGGGCATACGGGAGAGATGCAGGTCTGGTCACAAAGATCATAGGGATCTTCCCGAAATCAGAACCCAGAGTAAAAGGAATAGTAGTAGCTATAGACACAGTATCCGGAGACGTAAAGCTTGTAGCCGACGCATACTCCTTGACTGGGTGGAGAACCGCTGGAGCCTCCGCACTAGCCTATAAAATACTATCGGAAGGCAGCACCCATATAGATCACCTGGGAGTTATAGGTAGCGGTACACAGGCAAGATACCATTTAAGGGTATTCACAG
>JALXCO010000080.1 GCA_026990885.1 Desulfurococcales archaeon | reverse complement strand
CCTACAAGCATGATTACGAGAGCGTATTCGCTCATAGAGGATTCCGACTATAAGGGCTTCTACGGGGTCACCCCGGCCGTTGAGGCCGCGCTCCTCGCTAAGATATATATGAAGAGATACGGATACAGCTATCAGGATCTATATAAGTGGCCATACCTCATGCATTTGGCGGCGGCCACAAACCCATATGCACAGCTCAAATTCAGGCTTAAGGATACATCATATAAGAGGTCACCCATAATATCAGACCCTCTCAGGCTGGTAGATATGTTCCCATATGGAGACGGAGCCGCATGCATGCTTGTCTTAGATAGATCCGTAGCCGATAAGAGGGATGCCCTGGTAGCTATAGCAGGTGTCGGCGCATCCTCCGATACTACAGATCCCTTTACTAGAAACGATCCCATATTCTTCGATTCAGTAAAAAACAGCTTTAGCCAGGCTGTAGCCATGGCCGACGTGAATAGGGACCAGATAAAGTATATCGAGCTCCATGACTCGTTCACTCCATACGCGTATATAGCTATGGAGTCTATGGGGCTGGTTGAGAGGGGCTCGTCTGTAAGGGGCTTGTCTGATGATCTAACTATCAATGGCACATACGTCAATTTAAGCGGTGGGCTGAAAGCGAGAGGGCATCCATGGGGGGCTACAGGTGTGTATCAGGCTGGCGAGGTGTTTAGAGCGTTGAGGGGTGAGGAGCAGTACAGATCTATAGACCCCATATATGCAGGCTTGGCCCAAAACATGAATGGGCCGGGATCCCAGAGCTATACAACGCTACTTAGGCGGGTGGATTGATTATGTTTAAGGACTCGGTACCGAAGTACTGGAGGCTTAGGGACGTTGTATATAGGCTGAAGTACCTCTACTGCAGGGACTGTAGAAAGTCCTCTTTCCCTCCGAGATCTAAGTGCCCGTATTGCGGCTCAGCCAACATCGATCATAGATACTCGAAGGGTAACGGGGTTGTTGAGGAGTACACAGTTATGTATCAGTCGGAGGCTAGGTATCAGGACTACCAGCCAATAGTGTTTGGGGTTGTACGCCTGGATGAGGGCTTCAGGATCGTTGCACCCATAGTAGATGTGGACCCCAACAGCGTGGAGGAGGGTATGAGGGTTGAGGCTACACTAAGAAGAGTTCGCGTTGATGGCTCTACAGGGCTGATACAGTACGGGATAAAGTTCAGGCCATCCAGAAGATAAAGGTGGAGCCATGGAGGAGCTTAAGCAGAAGCAGAATCTCGAGGAGATTGTCGAGAAGCTGTCGATGGGCGAGATAAAGTTTACGAAGCTGGATGAGGTTCTAGGCAACAGCAATCTGGGCACGCTGGTTAGGAGACTCTACCTAGAGCGGAGGTACGGTGTATCGCTATCAGCTATAGGTTCTACAATAATCGATTTCGAGGAGCTCAAGGGAAGAAATATAGAGAACCCGATAGGCGCTGCACAGATACCAATAGGGGTTGCGGGACCCCTCAGGATAAATGGCGAGCATGCAGTCGGCGAGTACTATGTTCCGCTAGCCACAACGGAGGGCGCTTTGGTTGCTAGTGTTTCTAGAGGATGTAAAGCTATAACCCTGAGTGGCGGGGCCCACGCATATGTGTTGTCCGACCACATGACCAGGGCACCGCTATTTAGGCTTCCTAATGCGGCTAGAGCTATAGAGTTTATCGGCTGGGTTAAGGAGAATTTCGATAGGATTAAGGAGGCTGCCGAATCGGGCACCAGGCATGGGAGGCTGATCGATATAACACCATTCATGGTGGGGAACAACGTTTGGCTAAGGTTCAAGTTCAAGACCGGGGATGCTATGGGGATGAACATGGTTACGATAGCGACAGATAGGGCATGCAGGTATATTATAGAGAACTTCAGCGATGCAGACCTCATAGCCTTAAGCGGGAACATGTGCACCGACAAGAAGCCCACATACATAAATATACTTATGGGGAGGGGAAAGACAGTCGTTGCTGAAGCGATACTCAAGAAAGAGGTTGTCGAGAACACCCTGAAAACAACTGTAGATGAGATGATAAACGTGAATATAAGGAAAAACATGCTCGGGACAAGCTACGCAGGAGGCCTAGGCGCAAATGCCCACGCCGCAAATATAGTTGCTGCTATATTCATAGCCACGGGCCAAGACGTGGCCCAGGTTGTTGAGAGCAGTATAGCGT
>JALXCO010000079.1 GCA_026990885.1 Desulfurococcales archaeon | reverse complement strand
CATAGCGCATCTCCCTTCAGCATCTCCTGAGCTATCGATGGAGCTCCAACCCTTACCCAGGAAACTTTAATGCCGTATTCCTCTAATATATCCTCAATATATGGTGGCGATGAAACAGCAGTAACAACCCTATCGCCCTTATCGTGTTTCCTGTTTTTAGCTATATGGATAGCTATGATAACAGCTGTCCTATCACCCCATATAACCTTCCCTGACGAGTCCGCAAAGATTGCTCTATCACCATCACCATCATGAGCTATACCAAGATCAGCGTTAAACGCCTTAACAGCTGTAGATAGGTCGTCTAAATTCTCTGGGGTAGGCTCATAGTTTCTAGATGGAAACCGCGAGGGATCAGAATTGATGGTTAGAACCTTAGCACCCAGCCTTCTTAATATCTGCGGTGTCGTCTTGTAGGTAACGCTATTTACGGGATCAACAACCACCCTATATCTCTTAGATCTTATCTTTTCAACGTCTACCTGATCCACTATAGAGTTTATATAGTGCTCTATTACCCCAGTATAGCTTCTAGAGATCTCAGAGACTTTACTCCATGAAACCCTTCTAAAGCTTAAATCGAAATAGATCTTCTCTATCTCCTCCTCAACCCATCTTGGGGCTTCAAACCCTTCTTTAGTAACTAGTTTTATTCCAACATATTCAGGCGGATTATGACTTGCGGTAACCATCACACCAGCATCAAACCCTCCATCTCTAACAGAGAGCTCCAGAGCTGGTGTGGGGACCTCTCCAGCCTCATAAACGTCTGCTCCAGAGCTCATTAATCCAGCTATTACTGCAGAGTATATTGTATAGCTACCGCCTCTAAGATCCCTGCCAACCAGAACTTTGGCTCCATACGGAAGATATGTAGCTATGGCCATTCCTATCTTGAGGGCTTTCTCGGGATCAAGATCCTCGTTGAAAACACCCCTAACCCCATCTGTGCCGAAAAGTTTAACCATAACTATCTAAACCCATGAAGTTACATAAATAAAAATATTTATAAACAGACTAGATTAACGGGCTAGAAATACAGCTAACATCAATTAGGGTGGTTACTTGACGCAAAGGTACATATTGTTTGATGCACTGACACCTAAACAACTACTGATCGCTGAAGCATTAAGAAGAAGAATTAAAGAGCTATTCAACATAGAACTCATTATAACTACTAGAGAATATGACGCTATAGAGCCACTGGTAGAAATATTCTCTCGTGAAAACCAAATACATATTATTGGATCCTATAAAGATAGGAGGATAGATAAGGTAAAGTCTGAGGCACAAAGAATAATTGGAATCATAGACAGGCTAGCTAACCTATTAAATCATGATCTTGAAGAACATCTACTAGCCGGAATATCATACCCCAATCCCGTTGAAGCCCGAATAATATATGGCCTAGGAAAAAAACTCATAGTTATAAGCGATAGTCCACATTCTAAATATGCATCAACATTATCGATACCTCTAGCCAACTATCTCATATATAGTTGGTGCATAGATCGAAACGAATGGAAGAGATACTTGCTGGAGCATGTTGAGCTCATACCATATCAAGGATTCGATGAGCTAGTCTGGATCAGGCATATACCAGAGATACAGAGCAAGTCATTTATAGAGAGCTTAGATCTAGAGGAGAAAAGCTATGTAGTCATCAGACCAGAGGAATATAAGGCCTCATACTATATGTGGAAACCAGATATAGATTTCTGGATAAAGATAGCCCTATATCTAGTCGAAAAGCTAAAATTAAAAGTAGTCATGCTTCCCCGATACAGCGATCAGGAAAAAGCACTAAAAAGCAAGCTGGGTAGCTATATATCAGGAAAATCAATTATAATACCTCCCAAAAACCTAGCTATTGGACCAGCACTGGCGAAGCACTCACTAGCAGTAGTGAGTGGCGGAGCAACCATGGCTAGAGAGGCAGCGTTTTATGGGGTCCTAGGAATTATAACTTTTCCCTCAAAACTTCAAATAGATAGATGCATTATAGATATGGGCCTTCCACTAAACTATATAGGGTCCCCCAACGAGATAGTTGCCAAGATAAGGCAACATATAAAATCGAGAAAAGATATAGAGTCATCAAGTATTGGGCAGAAAATATCTATGCTTAAGGATCTTTCTGAGCCCGTTGGAATGATCATTAAAAGGTTGATTAACCATGAATAAACCTGAATACGGTATATCGATCTGGAGAAAAGATTCAGATAGAATAGAATCGATAATCGAGAAAATAAGCGGGAACCAGGTAACGCATATAGAGGTAAGTATAGACAGCCCACTCGATATAGATGAAGCTCTTCTTAAAATGATCGATAAAATCAAGGCAAATAATATAACTATAGGAGTCCATGCACCATGGAGAGAGATACATTTAGCGTCCCCAGTAACTCCAATAAGAGATTCAAGTGTAAAAGTCATCTCCGACATATTAAACTCCCTTACACCCAACGATATAAAATACATAGTGATACACGGATCATCGGAACAGATGGCTTGCAGCGAAAATATAGGGATCTGCATAAAGTCACTAGCCGAAAGCATTAGCGAGTTAAGAGATAGAACACCAGTACCGATAGCTATAGAAACTATCCAAGGAAAATGCTGTGGCGCGATAGAACACATTACCGAAACACTTAAGAATCTAGCCCTCAAAAGAGACAGCGATATTTATGTGGCTATAGATTTAGCCCACATAGCCGCGGAAAAAATAAAGAACAGCAACAGAGTCGAATCATCATTAAGTGTGTACCTCAACGCTATACCTAAAACTCTTCTAGATAGAGCACTGCTACTGCATCTACACGGTTTAAAGGTATCTACGGAAAACAACAGAATTAAGGTGAAGTCGCATTACGATTTCTCATATATAGATCTTGGATATATGGATGTGGCGAGATTCATACACATCAATAATATTAAGTATATAGTTATGGAGATATTTTACGCCTCAAATAAAGATAAGGATCCGATATCGGTAGCGGTAAACGAAATATCAAAGATAAGAAAATACGAGAATATATATCAAACACATATTAAAGCTTAAATAGAAATATTGATCTAGATATCCGTCCCATGATCTTCTCCCATATACGGAGTCAATGCACCTAGAGTGGGGAGCTCTAAAACACCTTCACCACGTGCAAGCAGATAGGGTTTGGATCTTTCAATTACAGAGTACTTCCTCGTTAGAGGAGATAGATAATTATCTCTATTTAGCGAGATCTGCGAGCCAGCTTGATAGCTTCCTGCAGCTGGGAGGACGACGCCAGTGATCTCTAGATCATTAATCCTTAGGGGGACCTCGAGAAAACATGGAAACTTAGATATTTTACCTAGACGATCACCTATAGATATGCTTGGATGCTCATGGCCATAGATAATATATCTGGTAGTATCCAAAATAGCATCAGCATCCTTTATATCAGCTATATCCACATGCCCATGAATAATTAAAATATCATCTATCTTATAGTAACTTATGGGCTCCACGCCATATTTTTTAGTAACTATAGACGCGTAGTTATCGTGGTTTCCCCTAACAAATACCACATCGACACCTCTCGATTTTAAATACTCCATCAATTTCGATATTTCAATTCTTTCCTGTCTAGACAGCGTCTCATACCTATGCTTTAGATCACCGTTGATCACGACTTTATCTATACTGCCTTCCAAGTACCCGAAAGCCTTATCGAGATCCTTAATTAGTTGAGACAGCTGGTTCCTCGGGAGAAATATACCCTTTTCAGCCATAGCCTCCTCAAAGCCTAGATGAATATCGGCTAGAATAAGTAATCCAGCATCCTTATGAAATAGAAACGGTGTATCACCAACTATAATTAGATCATTGGTCAACTCCAGCATTGAATTTCTTCCATAATACATAATTAAATTATTGAGAAAATTAGCAATGATGCTAGAATGATATAATCATGCTTGCCAATATATAGTGAAAAGCTATTTGAACAGTTATGAATTTAAACCAAAGAGATCTTGGAAGCTTAATCATGGCCAGCATTTGATAAAAGAAAATCCCTATAAGTAGAAATATCAAGCTGGATATAAATAGATATAGATGATCCGGTGAAACATAGGGTTTAGCTATGCTGTAGCCTATACCAGTTACTCCACCCATCAGGGACCTCGCGAAAAACACCTTATATAAATTTACCCCATCAACAATCCATTTCATGGGAGAATCCTTGAAAAAAATAATGAGTTGGATTGATATAAAAGTATGGATAAATGAACAGAGAGAATTAATTAGAAACAGCTATATAGATAATATATTTTCCATACAGGATGGACTAATACTAAGGCTGAAGAAGCCGGCATATGGAAACCTGCTTCTGATCATGTTAGCTGGTAAAGCTATCTTATGCAGTAAAAAGCTTGATTTCTTCAGCAGGTTATCTAAGACCAATAATATAGCTATGGGGTTTAGGAAATACATTAGGGAGTGCAGAATCAAAGATATAGATCAAATTGATAATGAACGAATAATAATCATAACTATAGAGTGCAGAAATAGCGAGACTTACAGGTTGGTTATAGAGATCATTCCGCGCGGAACAATCATATTGATAGACAATAGCGATAAAGTCATAATGATTACGAAGCCGATAGTAGCTAAAGATCGTTTAGTTAGAATAGGCCACACATACACACCACCTCCCAGAGCTATAGATCCTCTAAATCTAGACCCGATGCAAGCTATCACGAACATATCTAAAGGCATAGATCTAGTGAGGGGAATCATTATAGGCTTAAACTACCCGCCAGAGATAGCCGAGGAGTTTCTATGTAGATCTGGAATCGATAAAAACACCAAACCGCAATTGATAGAGGATAAAAAGCTTTTTGATCTGATAGAAAATATAAAGATCTTTACAGAGGAAATAATCAAGAATCCTAAACCCTGCACAGTTACAGAAAACAAAAACGGCAAGATCATAGGAGCATTTCCCTTCAGGCCTGAATGCATATATAGAGATAAAGATATTAAAGAGACAACCCTCTTTAACGATGCAATCGAGCTACTAGTTATAGAAAATATGAAGGAGCTATTGAGGAGCCATGATCCTAATATACAGAGAATAGAGAAGAGTATCGAGAAGATAGAATCAACAATAACCAAAATGAAAAGCGAGCTGGATAAGCTAAATATAGTTAAATCCATAATAGACGAGAACTATAATCATATTGAGAATATTTTTCTCAATGCATCAAAATTGAGGAATAAGGATATAACTATAGGCGTAGCCAAAATTAAAGTTGCGGATAACAGCGTAGTTTTGGAGGTTAATGGCCTAAAATACAAGATGGATTTAAGAAGGAGCTTTATAGAGAACTATATTTCCTTATCCAAAACAATTTCATCACTTAATAAGAAGGTTCTAAGCGCGTCGAAAGAGCTGGAGAATTTCAAGGCAAGGCTGAAGGAGGAGGAGGAAAAGTTAAGGGAGAAAATAGCTATAGACAACATTAAAAGTAGGAGAACCTATGAGTGGTTTGAGAAATTCTATTGGATAATTACTTCTGAGGGTCTGCTAGCTATAGGCGGTATAAATGCTGATCAAAATGAGAGTATTGTGAAGAGATATATGGATCATAACGACATATTTATCCATGCAGATATCCATGGAGCTCCTGTAGTTGTGTTGAAGGCGGATAAAAGCTACACTATTAATTCGATAAGAGAGGCATCATACATAACGGCATGCTATAGTAGGGCGTGGAAGCTAGGGTATGGATCGGTAGATGTGTTCTATGTAGAGGCGTCGCAAGTATCTAAGGCTCCACCCTCTGGGGAGTATCTGGCTAAAGGATCGTTTATGATCTATGGAAAAAAGAATTGGATTAGAAAAATACCGTTAGAGCTTGGTATAGGGATAGAAATAACAGATAAGGGTTACCCAAGAATCATTGCTGGCCCTGTAGACCTCATACATAATAGAGCTGTGATCTATTCAAAAATAATTCCCGGGAATGAACCCAAAGATCGGATAATCCACGCTATAAGAAATAGATGGATTGCCCTAAGCAAAAACAGGATTATAGATATAGTAGTAAAATCTATAGAAGACAAAGAGCTGATGAAGTGGATCCCTGGAAACTCTCAGATTATTGAATCTAGAAAGGGAGCTAGATTCCACAATATTGATCTAACAGACATAATTACAATGCTGTAGAGTAGACAAAAACAAAAATACGTCATTGAGGCTTTTAAAACAGTGTTGCTGAACCCTTTATAATGTCAAAGGTGATCTTGGTTATATTAGAGATTTCGGAATCCGCTATCGACTCCGCCTCATAGATCATTTCGTTGGTTAGCTCCTTTTCAGGCAGTATCTTTATGTTGAGAACTAGCGGCTGATCTATAGGCTTACCAATTTGGCTTAGAATCTTAACGTAAACCTCCCTCACGCCATTTACCTCGCTGTATATTTTATTAGCTAGTTTAAACGCGATGACATTATAGATCTTGCCAACATGGGATACAGGGTTCTTGCCAGCTGTAGCTTCAAGACTCATAGGTCTCATTGGGGTTATTAGCCCATTAGCCCTGTTACCTCTGCCTGTCATGCCATCATCTCCGTGTTCTGCGGAGGTCCCCGTTACTGTGAGATACACTATGCCCTTATCGGGTTTATCTGCTGTGTTGATATATAGTTCGATATCGTCTATTTTAGATACGGTAATTATCCTGTCGAGAAGCTTATTTCTGATTTCCTCCTTTACCGATAAATAATGATCCAGATCATCTACGAGGTGCGAAATAAATGATGCAGCAACAGTTATCTTGTATTTATTCCCTGTTCTCAAACCCATAACCTTAATGTCTTCCCCAATCTCTGGATGAACACTCTTAAACTCTTTAGAATTCAGATACCTTTCTGTATCTAAAACAATCCTCTCCAGCGTAGTCAACGGGGCAAATCCAACGCCAAAGCTTGTATCATTAGCCATTGGAATGCTTTTAGCTCCCAGCTCATATATGCCAACAAGATCCGCGCTTCCATGTCCAATCTTGTAATCGACTATGACGTGTTTATCTGGATCTAAAAATCTGAATGAGGATCTAATCCATTTCTTTACAGAATTAATAATTAGGGGGCCTATAGGCACCTTATATGTCTGATCATCCTTAACCACCGTGGTAGTAGCTCTACCAGCAACTATAATATATATGGGCTGAATAACCTCGCCACCCTTGAAAACAGGATTCGATTGACCGCCAACAACAAGTGTTTTATCGAGATTATGGTGGAGTATATGCCCGAAATGCTCAAGATAGTAGTTTGATAACTCAACGCTAGAAACCTCCGATGCTGCATCAGCTATATAGTCGGGGTGGCCGACACCTTTTCTCTCCACCAGCTCTACGCTTAAACTCTCTACAGGTTGGTTCCTCAATGCTTCTACAACTATGTTTCTTTTCATTGCTGAGATCACCTTATACTTAATCTTTATAGTTATATTTTTGAATACTATTATATTTTTATCATTAACTCCACC
>JALXCO010000078.1 GCA_026990885.1 Desulfurococcales archaeon | reverse complement strand
AGCTATATAAGGGTTTTCAGCGGCTACGATATAACGCCCAGCTTCTTCAGCTCCTCGAGATCGTTTTCCGAGTAGCCTAGTATCCCCATCAAAACCTCTCTGGTGTGCTCGCCGAGCTCTGGTGGATCGCCCTTCCTGCTTGTTGATACGCCCGAAATGAATACAGGGATCTGCGAGGACAGAAGCTTCTCACCCCGCCACATGATCTCCCTGATCAAGCCCCGCTCCCAGAAGTATCTATCGGCAACAACATCGCTGATCCTGTATATAGGTGAGACAGGGACCCCGTGCTTAGCCAAGAGATCCACAACATCATCCCTGCTCATAGCTGAAACCCTCTCCTGAACAATCTTCTCAACCAGCTCCCTATACTTAACTCTACCATGGTTTGTTGAGAACCTCTCGTCTTCAGCTAAATGATCTAGGGATAGAGCCCTGCATAGCGCAACCCAGTGCCTGTCGCTCGTTACACCTATAAACACCCATCCATCCCTAGCTTTGAAGGCCCTGTAGGGGGACCACACCTTATGGCCGCTGCCTATAGGCTCGGGATCGCTTTTAAACTTGGAGTAATACGTGATCCAGTAGGTCATTAGGGGCATAACCGAGTCGAGCAGTGGGGACTCGATGAATAGAGGTCCCCTCACAGCCCCTATAGACCTTAGATAGAGCGATAGAACAATCTGGAAAACAGCCATGAATCCTGATAGCATGTCGGCAATGGAGGTCCCCACCCTGATGGGCTCGCCGCCGGGGACCCCGGTAACGCTCATTATCCCAGACATGGCTTGGGCAACAACATCTAGCGCGGGGCGATCACGGTATAGGCCTGCGCCGAAGCCTTTGATCGAGACATAGATTATATCTGGATTAACCCTTGAAACATCCTTAAACCCTATCCCCAGCCTATCCACAACTCCAGGCCCCATGTTCTCGATGACTACATGTGATTTTTTAGCGAGCTCTAGAAAGATCTCTCTCCCACGATCCTTCTTAAGATCGATAACAACACTCTTCTTACCCCTGTTAAGGGCAACAAAAATAGCGTCACCCATATCTGGGAGGGACCTCGTTTGATCACCCTCACGCCTCTCAACCTTAATAACTTCCGCACCAAGATCGGCGAGGAGAGCGCCGGCGAAGGGGCCGGCCACAATGTAGCCAAGCTCAATAACCCTGATCCCGTTGAGGGGTCCCTTATCCAAGATAGATACCTCATATAGATTAGGGAAAAATGCATATAGCAATTGCCTTAAATTATTTAAATAGTAAAATAAGCATATACAGAGATCAATACGGACAAAGCATAAATAAACCAATCTATGGCTCGCTAGAGATAGAATTAGAGGTAGCTTCCAGGGTATATAGAATTGCTTTTCGAGATCTATCTAAAACGATCCGGGCAAAAACACCATGGATGCCGCAACTACTTTAATCTAAGCCATATAAATAGAGCCCCCAAATTGATGCCGATCCTGCTTCCGATCATGGTTTCCTTAATCTTTACCAAGCTATAGTTATTGCCCTCTATGAACCCCTCTCTTATCTCGCTTATAGATATCGGGTAGGGGGGTCCCACGTTTAGTCTGCTTGGCTTCCTTACCCACAGCAACAGATCTCCACCAACCCTGAGTACGCATTCCCTTAAATGCCTAGGGTATAGGGACCTCAAATTCCTATTTAGGGAGTGGTAGAGCCCTACATCTATAGCTATGTCAAACTTGTTTTCTACACAGAATTCAAACAGATCGGTATTTATAAACCTCACCCTACCCGCAAGCTGGTAGCGGCTTACCTTCTCTAGAGACTTTGATATAGCTGTAGGCGATATGTCTATACCCGTTACCTCGCACCCCTTGCTTCCTAGATATATAGCTGTTCCTCCACTCCCGCACCCTAGATCAATGATCCTGATGCCAGAATCCATGGCTTTTGCGTTGATTACTTCTATAAGTTCCTTTGGGGGGATACCGGTATCCCATGGAGCTATCGTTCTATACGCCAGGTCCCATAGTACTTTGCGTGCTCTACCTAGATTGATTCTTGGCAATGCCTCGCCGCTATAAAAGTTAATTTTGTGGTTTAAAAATTATATATTTAACCAGATCAAGCTACTCCTCAAAGAACTCTCCGAAGGTTTTGGTAAGCATTCTGCTGGTTATAAGCCCCTTGAGCCTGCCCTCCTCATCAACTATAGGCAGGTTCCTGAAGCCCTTTTCAGACATAATGATTATAGCTTTAGATACCGGCTCATCATACTTGAGGGTTACAGGGTTTTTAGTCATGACTTTAGCAACTTCAACGTTGGTTGGTATCTTGTTGGCCACCATCTTCACGAGGTCCCTCTCGGTGAATATTCCTATAACATGGTCGTCCACATCGACGATTATAACGCTACTGCTACCATGCTCATACATTTTCCTCACTATATCCTCGACCTTCTCGTTTGGTGATGCCTTGGGTGGGTTTGGGTTCATTATTTCTGAGACTTTTCTTGATGCGTATGACATGCTCTATAAACACCTCGTAGTTATTATGTTTTAAATCTGTGGGGACTATTAAGCTTTTTGAATTATTATCTAGATAGTTAATGTCTTATACAACTATTGCTTTATACCTAAAAAATCTTTTAATAAGCTTATATACCTGGTTAGGGGAACATCAACTATAGTGTGATCTCCGATACCAGTCACGACTGGAATTTTCAAATTGCTTTTACGGATCTTCTTATCGTGGACTAGATTATGTATTACTAGATCGGTATACCTACCTAAATCGAGATTTTTAACTAGCCCATACCTATACAGTGTATCTTCCAACCTCTTCTCAACATCTGTTGGACAGTATGATTTATCTATTTCTCTAGAGACCACACACTCATACAGCATCCCCAAAGCCACAGCCTCGCCATGCCTCAAATCGAGATCTTTTATGAGCTCGATAGCATGGCCTATAGTGTGGCCGTAGTTTAGCACAGCTCTAACCCCCTTGGAGTCCAGGGGGTCCCTCTCCACTATTGAGTTCTTTATGGCTATGGATCTTTCAACCACGTATCTCAGGGCTGAGTTGCTCCTATATATATATCCAGGATCGCTTCTCTCGAGAAACTCAAAGAGCTCCCGATCCAGAGTCACCCCATATTTAATAGCTTCAGAGAGGCCGGAGATAAACTCTCTTGCCGGTAGGGTTTCAAGGAAATTTAGATCTATAACTACGTATTCAGGGAAGTAGAACGTTCCAATAACGTTTTTTACACCCATATAGTCTACGCCGTTTTTTCCTCCTATCGACGAGTCGATCATTGAAAGCAGCGTTGTAGGGATCATTACGAGCCTTAGCCCGCGTTTAAATGTTGATGCGATGAAGCCGGATAGGTCTCCTACAGTGCCTCCTCCTAGAGCGTAGATGCACCATGAGCGATCTGCGTTAAGATCCATTAGATCCCTATATATCTCTAGAGCAACATCAATGCTCTTCGCCTCCTCCCCCTCCGGCACATAGTAGGCTCTATATGGCTGACTGCTCCTCCTGAAGTAATCCATATACCTGCTGCCCCATCCAGCCTCAGCAATGCTTCTATTGGTTACTATATAGTGGCTGTGGCACCCTATGCTAGCTAAGGCTTCATCGATCTTGCTCTCATCCCCGGTTCTATCTATGAAGATATACTTTGTTCTGAAGGAGATCTCTACTTCTAGCGTATCCACATAGGTAACCCACTATACATTATGCTGAGCCAGCTATAATCCCTAATCTACCTCTTATTTATCCAGATTATCTTTTCGAACGCCTCCTGCAGTGTTGTCTCGAAGATCCCTATGGCGTAGTCGCTTACCCCACCGATCCAGTAGAGCCTATCCTTATGTAGAACGAGCCCGTTCCCGAAAACCACTCCCGGCCTGTCCCCGTAGATCTCTATAAGATCACGTGGCTCCAGAACATAGTTGGTTATGCCCAGAAGCTCCCCCTCCCCATTAACTACAGCTAGCCCCTCTCTATAGAATAGATCGTGCTTCAGCACCCCATGCCACCCAACAATATACTCGTCGGAGCCTATCTTAACGGCGTTTGTAGATGTTCCTACCTTGAGCTCCCAGGGTTCAAGGGATATGGTTGGCTTGAGCGTCTCCATATATATCGTGCCACTAGCTAGGTTAGCCTTTGCGCTCCATATAACCTCGATCTTTATGCCTCCAAGCTCAACTGTGGGCCTTATAAGCATCTGGACCTCATCGTTTTTGTCGAATCTGAGGAAAGCGCTATCTTTAAGCTGGTACGACACGTGCTTATCGTTGTATTTCTCCTTGATTATCAATCTAGACTTGGCTAGAACCCTATAGTTTTGATCTAGCAGCGCATACCCCTGGTAGGACCACGCCCTATGCGGGTCTAGAGGATCTTCAGGGTGCGGCGACACGCCTGTATATAGTATCCTATACTGGTTATCCTTCTCAATTACTCTAGGATCCTCACACCCCTTCTTCATCTCCCAGTACTCGGTTGGGTATAGTATAATCTTCACATCTATAGGCCCCTCCAGAATCAGGGGCTTTTCGTCGTTGGCCTCTAGACTCGATAGTTCTAGCTCGAAGACGCCGATGCTTGAAACATATGCGTAGTAGTCGAAGACCAGTCTTGGGAATATTAGGAGTCTGTTGCCTTTGATGAGGGCTCCAGGGTTGAATGATGCGTGTGGTTTCTTCCTTATGTAGTTCACCACTCTAAGGGATTCTGGGGGAATATACATTATTCTCCGAAATATGTTTTCGGTAACAGGCTTCCTTACACCCCTCATATTAGATACAAACCTAACGGCGCTATAGTACAGATCCATTATGCTGTCATCGTCCACCGCATGCTCCATTGGGCTTCTCGCGATAATTTATCCACCATAATTAACCTAATAGATAGCTAGCGAGTTATAAGCTTTATCCTCATACAGTGCCCAGCCCATATTCTACGGGTTCGCCTCATCTACGGGTTCTGGGCCTATTCGGGGTCCAGTTCACGTTTTTATATGGTATCTTAAGATGGTTAGCTATCCTCTCTATAATGCTCCCATATTTCGGGTCGCCGGAGCTGAGCCTGAGCTTCAGCTTGCTGTATTTAGCTCTTATTGCGAGGTCCCCGTTATCTTTGTAGAGAGTTATGTATCCCTTAACTTTTCTTCTGCTGTTCATAACTAGATCTATTTGAACAGCATAGGATCCAGGCTCCAGCACCTCCTCAATCTCAAACGCCTCACCACTCGAATACAGGGGCTTTATCGGTTTTCTCCTCCCTCTAGGCTCCTTAATCTCTCCGCTCCCGCTGTATATGAGTGCTATCCTCCTCCTCATGTGGAGTCCTCTTCTGCTTTTAGATCTCTCCTCGTAGAGGACTACCCTGCCTGGTATATGGCATCACCTTAAGCAATCTCCAACTGTGTTTTTCAGCTGTGCTTGATCGATCTAATCCTCGCATAGCCCCCCTCTACATACACATCGATGTCTCCGCCGTATACAACCAATATAGCCCCACCGCTCGATACCTCAGCTATGCTGGCTTGAATCCCGTCTAGAGCGACTGTTTTTAGGTTGTCCGCCTCTACCTCCCTCGATAATTTCCCGCTACTGCTGTATATGGAGCATTTGAGCCTGTATCTATTGGTTTCTGCTTGTTTCTTTATCTGGCATATCGCTACCATGGGCTATACCATCTCTTTATATAGTTATAGATAGGTAATCTATTATTGGTTTTGGCTATGGCTATAATAAGGTCTTTAACCCTTCATGTTGATAGGAATATAGGGAGGCTCAAAGAGTATTCTGGGATTCTTAAAAAGATCTCTGAACACATCACAAGCAAGGGGTTTGAGGTTTGGACACTGAGGATCTCGACACCACCTATAGAGGGTTCCAGGTTTGATTTCGGCTCGTACTGCAGTTCAATAGCCGAAAGTATGGATGGGGGCGTGTTTATATCAGCCTTAAATGTTGAGGCTGGATCATTTGATCCCGATACCGTGCTGGGGTGCTTCGATAGGTACAGTCTGATGTTCGGCTCTCTGCTTATAAGGGATCATAGCGATCTCGATGCTGTATCCGGCAAGATCTATAGGTTCTATAAGGCTTCCGGGGACCCCATGGTCTATACTAGGTTCTCCACACTGATCGGTTCATGGGTGCACACGCCGTATTTCCCGTCGTCACCAAATATTGGGGGAGAGGTTGGCTTTAGTGTTGCTTTAAGGTATGTTGATCTCTTTAGAAAGATTCTTGATGGCTCATCATCAATCTCGGAGGTTGCGGGATTCCTAAGGGGTCTCGATGGGTTGCTTAGGGAGGTTGAGGATTTGTATGGCTTCAGGTACTATGGTATTGATCTATCCCTATCGCCTTGGATGAGCGAGAGTGTGGGGGAGCTCATAGAGATGGCTTCAGGTGTTAGGTTTCCTTTTCCTGGATCGGGATCCGGCATAGATAGGCTCAACAGGCTCATCAGGGTTCTAGCCAACACATCAAGGGTGAGGACTGTTGGGTTTAACGAGGTTATGATTCCTGTTGAAGAGGATGACCTGCTCAGGTCTAGGGTTGCTGAGGGTGTTTTGAGCTTCCGGGATCTCATTCATTTCGCCGCATACTGTATTGTTGGTGTTGATATGGCTATTGTGGGCAGGAGTGATCTGGATATAGTTAAGGTTTTGAGCGATCTCATAGTTATTAGCAGGATTAAAGGTAGACCACTGGGTATTAGGGTTATCCCTGTGGATTCCTCTCCGGGATCTATGGTTGATCTGGGTAGATTCGGTGTGGGGAGAGTCATGAGGTACTAGAGCTAGATGTTCCTGGTCTCCTCGGTATACAGAGGATTGATGCGGTGGATAGATCGATGGATACATGCCCAAGCCTAAAGCTGCTTGCTTTCGATCTCGATGGGGTCCTTGTAGACATCACCAACTCGTGGGAGTATATGCATAGGTACTTTAACTCGGATCAAGGCAGGGTTAGAAGTAGATACTCTAGGCTCTATGCTGAGGGGAGAATCAGCTATATTGAGTGGGTTAGGGAGGATATTAGGGAGCTTTTGAGGAATGCGTCTAGAAAGATCTATATGGGGGACCTCTATGAGGCGTTCTCCAGGGTCAGGGTTAATTCACAGCTCATCAACTATCTGAGGAGCGTTAGGGGTCTTGGATTTAAGATAGCGATTGTGAGTGGCGGGATCTATATTCTGGCTGAGAGAGTAGGCAGGATGATTGGCGCCGACTATATCTATGCGAATAAGCTTCTGTTCAATGATCGTGGCGAGCTTATCCCGGACGGCATAGTTATGGTTGAGCCCCTAGCCAAGGATTCTGTTTTGAGGGAGATCGCGTCTAGAGAGAACATAGATCGGGACAATATTCTTTTCGTGGGCGACTCAGAGTGGGATTTACCTGCGCTACTGTATGCTGGATACTCTATCGTTTTTAGATGTGAAAAATGTTTTAATGATCTTATTAATTCGGGGAAAGATCCTTCACAAACCTTTTTTGCGGAGGATACATATGATCTAATAAAGATAATGGAAAACTTAATTAGTTGTGATTCCATAT
>JALXCO010000077.1 GCA_026990885.1 Desulfurococcales archaeon | reverse complement strand
CTGAAGGGTCCTCTGGAAACCCCCATAGCCTCAGGATATAGATCGCTCAACGTAGCACTGAGACAGACCCTAGACCTCTACTCCAACATCAGACCAGTAAAATATATCAAAGGAATGGTTGCCCCAAGCAGGTATGCAGACAAGATTGATTTCGTGATCTTTAGGGAGAACACAGAGGATGTCTATGCAGGCTACGAGTGGAAGGCTGGTAGCGATGAGGCGAGGAAGATAATCGAGTTCCTCCATAGAGAGTTCGGTATAGAGCTCTCGCTCGATACTGGTATAGGTTTAAAGCCGATCAGCGAAAGCAGGACAAAGAGGCATGTTAGGAGAGCTATAAAGTACGCCATAAAGAATAAGCGTAGAGTGGTTACATTGATGCATAAAGGGAACATAATGAAGTACACTGAAGGCGCGTTCATGAACTGGGGGTATGAGGTCGCTATAGAGGAGTTTAGAGACTATATAGTCACCGAGAAGGAGTTAGCCGAGAAGTTCGGAGGTGAGGTCCCTGAAGGCAAGATACTGGTTAATGATAGGGTCGCCGACAACATGTTTCAGCAGATAATAACTAGGCCATGGGACTATGACGTTATAGTTACCCCAAACCTCAATGGAGACTACATAAGCGATGCCGCCAGCGCCCTGATAGGGGGGATAGGGGTTGCCCCAGCCCTAAATGTAGGTGACCTATACGCTTTCGCGGAGCCCGTACACGGGACAGCTCCGAAATACGCTGGGAAAAACATGGCTAACCCGACAGCAACGATCCTTGCTACAGCCATGCTTATAGAGCATTTGGGCTGGAGCGAGGCATCCAACCTGATCTGGAAGGGGGTTGAGTCAGCCATCGAGTCCGGGAAATACACGTATGATATAGCGAGGCATATCGAGGGAGCAAGCTATCTGGGCACCAGAGAGTTCGCTGAGGCCGTATGTGAGGCTATAAGGTCTCTAAAGTAGCATCCCAGGCTCGACAGGCTCGATTATCCGCCGCCTTGCTTTGATGAGACAAGCTCTTTCGAGTCTATCCTAAACATTTTCTTTCTATATAGAGCTGGAACGGTAAAGAACCTCTCACCCCTATATGTCGGGGCTAGGGTGCCCACAATAGGTATTTTTGCGTTGCAGAATATGCATCTATTATCTTTAGTCAGTCTCCACTCAAGGATCTCGAATCCATAGCGCTCAATAACTATATTCCCACACTCTGGGCAGTAGGTATGCTCGTAGGGGTGTCCCGGAACGTTGCCTATATACACGTATTTCAGCCCCACCTCCTTAGCTATCTTTATATGCTTCTCCAGGGTCTCTATAGGGGTCCATGGATAATCCATCATCTTATAGTCTGGATGGAACCTCAGGAAGTGCACAGGTGTGTCTGGACCCAGGTTATCATAGATCCACTTGCTTAGCCTTCTAGCCTTATCCAGATCATCACCCACTTTAGGTATAACCAGATCTGTTATCTCTATAAATACACCCTTGCTCTTCAGCTCAAGTATCGTGTCGAACACAGGCTCGTATGAAGGGATCAAAATAAACTTTCTAGCAAACTTATCGTCCGCATTACCCTTGAAGTCGACGGTTATAGCGTCCAGGAACCTAGCTATATAGTCGACAGCCTCATCGGTTAGGTACCCGTTCGAAACAAAAGTATTGAACAGCCCAGACTTATGCGCCTCCACACCAACATCGTGGGCGAATTCCGCAAATATTGTTGGCTCATTATACGTGTAGGTCATCCCCTGGGCCCCAACCTCTTTAGCTACCTCAACTATCTCTCTCGGCGTGAACTCGAAGCCCTCCACGATTCTTCTCTGGGATATATCGAAGTTCTGGCAATACATGCAGGCCCAGTTGCATCCTGTTGTGGCTATCGAGAGAACCATTGATCCTGGGTGGAAGTGGGTTAGGGGCTTCTTCTCTATCGGGTCGACATGCATCGCGATTATCTTACCGTAGTTCAGGAGGTAGAGTTTCCCGTCTTTATTGCCTCTTATACCGCAGAAGCCCACCTGGCCCGGCTTGAGCCTGCATCTCCTTGCGCATGCTGTGCATTCTATTCTTCCCGGATCCTCTTCGATAACCCTATATAGTGTTGCCTCCTTCACTACTATCTATACCCTATATAATATATATAGGGCTAAGCACTTTCTACTACATTTTACTAATTGCAGCTAAAAAAGCATTTACAAGCCATCTAATCTA
>JALXCO010000076.1 GCA_026990885.1 Desulfurococcales archaeon | reverse complement strand
GGAGAGTTCAAGGCATTCATAGCCCACGCAGGCATAATAGCCTCCGGCGGTGCGGCCAGAGTATATAAGTTCACCACTGTAGCCGCATCATCAACCGGAGACGGGATAGCCATGGCCTATAGAGCAGGGATACCCGTTAAAGATATGGAGTTCGTCCAGTTCCATCCAACCGGTCTCTTTCCAAAGGGTATACTTATCTCGGAGGCTGCCAGGGGCGAGGGCGGCTACCTAATAAATAAGAATGGGGAGAGATTCATGAAGAAGTATGCGCCACAGAAGATGGAGCTAGCCCCAAGGGATGTTGTATCAAGATCTATAATAACGGAGGTTTTGGAGGGGAGAGGATTCATAGATGAGGACTCCGGATTGGGGTATGTGCATCTAGACCTGAGGCATCTCGGGGAGGAATTGATAAATGAGAGGCTTCCCATGATAAGGGAGACAGCAAAGAAGCTGGCCGGTATCGATCCCGTAAGCGAGCCCATACCAGTAAGGCCAACAGCACACTACACGATGGGCGGTATACACGCAGACACGTATGGGCAGGTGATGCTAGACGAGAACAGCACAAGGGTTAAGAACCTATGGACAGCTGGGGAGTCTGCATGCATAAGCCTTCATGGGGCTAACAGGCTTGGAAGCAACTCCCTCGCGGAAACCCTGGTATGGGGGAGGTTGACGGGTGAGGCGGCAGCTAACTATCTTAAGGAGAAGATAGGGTCTGAGCCCTCGGTGGATTCTGATGTGATGAACAAGATCAAGGATGAGGAATCAAGAATCTATGATAGGCTCCTCCACAACGAGACCAACACAGAGAACCCATACGATATAAGGAGAGAGCTGTGGGACACCATGGATACATACGTATACGTGTTCCGAGACGAAAGCGGTCTGAACAAGGCGTACTCAACAATCAAAAAGCTTAAGGAGAAATACTCAAAGATAAGGGTCGACGACAAGTCTAGAAAATACAACACTAACCTAAAGGAAGCCTTGGAGCTGGGCTTCATGCTCGATATCGCCGAGGTTATAGTTTATGGAGCGCTAAACAGAACCGAATCGAGGGGCGCTCACTTCAGAACAGACTACCCGAAGAGGGACGATGTCAACTGGCTAAAGCACACGCTCCTGTTCTACAGGACTGGTGAGCCTCCCAGGATAGCGTATACACCGGTTAGGATAACTAGATGGAAACCTGAGGAGAGGAAGTACTAGGCCGCTACCTAGAATTTAATTATTTATACGTTGAGTTATAACATATTAAGGCTTTATGGAGCATATAGCCCTATTTAAGCATTGGGGGGTGGAAGTTTGAAAAATATAAATAGGCAGGATCTAAAGAGGTTCGATCTTGAAGCATTTATACATATATTATTCTATAGGATAGCGGTTATATACGCTATATTCAACTCAATCGTGATCATGCTTAACGCGTTAGGCGTCATATCGGATCTAGGATTAAAGATATCCCTAGCCATACTATGGATCCTCTTAACCCCCTCATTCTATGAGCTTAACAAAGGTATGGTCATGGCAATAACCCGTGGATTGGCGTTTGGCCATATAGCGGAGAATCTAAGGGAGATTCTATCGAGGAAATACGGGGGTAACCTATACCTCTACAAGTCACTGGTGTATGTATCTCTAGCTATATGGATCCTTGGATTCGTATTATTTATAGCCTATGGGTGATGAAGCATGCACGTAAGAATACTCATGGCTCTACACTACATGGGGTATTTCGGCTCAATGATCCTCCTATGGCTTCTGTTGGTAGCGATAGCTCTAAAGATACAGGGACCCCTCGAGCTAGCTCTAAAGATCCTTCTATCAATTGCGGGATTGGTTTTTGGGGTTATCGGGATCAAGATAGCCTATAAGGGGTGATCCGTTGTGGAACAAGGAAACGGAGGAAACCTGAAGAAGAAATTAATATTTAGGATCAAGAGGTTCGATCCTGAATCGGAGAGATTTACCTATAGAGACTACGAGGTTGAAGTAGATAAATACTCGACAGTTCTCGATGTCCTAATCAAGATTGTTGAGACGCAGGACCCCACGCTATCAGTTAGATACAGCTGTAGGATGGGCATATGCGGCTCATGCGGCATGGTGGTTAACGGTAAACCTGTGCTTGCATGCGAGAAGAATGTGTTATCTATAGGCTCTGATGTGGTTACTGTGGAGCCTATGTATAATCTCCCCGTTATAA
>JALXCO010000075.1 GCA_026990885.1 Desulfurococcales archaeon | reverse complement strand
AACATAGACATAGAGGGCTACCTCCACTGGAGCCTAACAGACAACTATGAATGGGCCCAAGGCTTCAAACAGAGATTCGGGCTTGTCGAGGTGGATTACGAATCCAAGAAAAGACGGCTAAGGCCAAGCGCGCTGATCTATAGAGAGATAGCCAGCTCAAACGGCATACCAGAGGAGCTCGAGCACCTGATACAGATACACACCACACCCAACAGGTTGGAGGCGGGGTAGCTTGGGTCTAGACAGGCTTAGAGGTAGGGTAGCTATAGTAACTGGCGCGGGGCAAGGGATAGGTGCCGCTATATCCTGGAGACTCGGCTTAGAGGGTTGCAGGATCGCTATAGCTGAAGTAGACAGGGAGGCGGGGACCTACAGGGAGAGATGGCTGAGAGATAGGGGTATAGAAGCCGTCTTCATAGAGACGGATGTATCAAGCGAGGAGAGCGTTAGATCTATGGTTGAGGAGACCTACAGAACCTATGGGAGGATAGATATATTGGTTAACAACGCTGGGATAGGAATAAAGCCCAAACCTATATTCCAGCAAACCCTCGAGGAGTGGAGCAGAGTGATCAACACAAACCTAACTGGGGCGTATCTATGCGCTAAGTACGCCGCTGAAAAAATGGCTAGGGGAGGAGGTGGAGTAATAATCAATATCGCCTCAACAAGGGCATACCAATCCGAGGAGAATACGGAGCCCTACTCAGCATCTAAAGGCGGGCTAATAGCTTTAACCCACTCCCTAGCCGTGAGCCTGGGTAGATACGGCATAAGGGTTATAAGTATCTCCCCAGGGTGGATAGATACCTCTAGATGGAGAATACGTGCAGACGAGGAAGAGCTAACCCCTCTCGATCATAAGCAGCATCCAGCAGGGAGGGTAGGGAGGCCCGAGGACATCGCCAACCTGGTTGCGTTCCTGGCCAGCGATGAGGCGTCGTGGATTACTGGTGTGGATATAGTTGTTGATGGTGGGATGACCCGGAGAATGATCTATTTGGACGAAGGCGTTATAGCTGGGGCCGTAGAGATGCTCACCGGCGATAGAGAGCTTTCTGAAGCGGTAAGAAGGCTGGTTGAGCTTAGAGATAGGGGAAAGGTTAGGGAGGTTCTGGATAGGCTCAAAAATATTCTCTAGATGCCTCGGCTGGGCGGAAAATATTATCTATCCATTAAATTATTTAATTTATTAGGTGTTACTATAGCTATAGCCTTCCAGAAAGATATTGTTGATGAGATCAAGAAGATCTACGATATACTCGACTACCACGGATACAACCCACACATCATTGGGCTGCTGGCGCTCTACCTACAGAACTTTATATCCTCGAGAATAGCGTATATGGAGATCTACCTGGATACAGAGAGGATCCCCGTATACGACAGAGATCTAATCAGGGACCTGGAACACAACAACATTGAGACGTTTTCAAGCGATCCAGGCTTCTTCTACATCAAGTCGAGAACGCTGGAGACGCCCATACACATCGAGTACCCCCTAAACGGTAGATATATTCCTTCAGGACTGCTAAAGGTTAGAAACACACGCTTCATAGACGGCCTAAAGGTTGTGGAGGCGCACACGGCACTCATACTAGCGCTGGCTTTCTATAGCTATAGCCCATTAACCATAGCCAAAATGGTTGGGGAGGGCTCGATAGATCTTGAGGCTTTCAGGTCTATAGCCAAACACGTGTTGCGCTACCTATCCCACAGCGAATATAGAAACCTGGTTAACCCGCTGAAGAGGAGAATAGATGTTTTTCTAAGAGCATACACCGGCTCAGGCCTCGGGCTGGGGTGGGAGGATGAGAAAGATCTGTCTAGACATAGGTGAGCTAATCGAGGAAAACAGAGATAGATGTGTTTGTGACGCACCGGTATATGAGTGGGGCGAGGACCCCGAGTGCGACGCCTACATAAATCTGCCTGAATGGTTCAAGAAGAGATACAGCGATCTGGTTGATACAGCGATCATCTATCTCGCGGCGAGAATACTAAACGACCATTTATCCTGGAAAGCATTCCATATAAAAACAATTATAGATAGGAAGTATATCCCGCAGAACACGCTAACCAGACTGGTGAGGGAGTCGGAGACCAGCCCCGAGATAGGAGATATAGACTGGGTATCCTACTGGAGGGGGTTGGCTGAGGCCTACTCGACATATATCTCCAAGGCGCCAGTGATAGTTATGGTTAGGCGGGAG
>JALXCO010000074.1 GCA_026990885.1 Desulfurococcales archaeon | reverse complement strand
ACAGGGAAAGCTATACTGATCATCGCAACATACCAAGCGGCAATACTATCTATTTGAGGCAATATAGATGTGCTGAATACGGGGTAGCTAAATATCTGCTGCGGCATCCTCGTGATTCCAGTAGCAATCCCAATGATGGTGAGCCCTATTATTGTAGCTAGAAAGCTCCCAACGAATTTCCTTATATATAGAGCTGAAGCAGTAAAGAATCCGATTAATGCTAAAATAGATTCAGGGCTTGTGAATGCATCAACGTTAAACTGTACAGGTGTTCCTGCTCCTGCCTTTACGAAACCAGCCAGGCTTAAGCCAATGAAGGTTATAAATAAGCCTATACCAACACTTATCCCGATAGCTAGGTTCGGTGATATAGACCTTATGATCTTTTCCCTTATACCAGCCCACGAAGCTATAAAGAATATTACTCCATCAACAACAACAGCCATCAACGCCACCATAAGAGCTATATTAACCGCATCAACACCAGATAACCCCAGCTGTGCCCCAACAGCTGAAAATGCCGGGATAACTGAAAACGCTATAAAAGCGTTCTCACCCATCCCTGGAGCCAGTGCAAAGGGTAGCCTGGCAAATATGGCCATAAGAATAGTGCCTACAGCTGCAGCTATTATGGTTGCTGTAGCTATACCTACCTTAACGTTATTCACCAATGCTTGATACTCGCTTGGAAGCTCATCTACACCTAGCTGTATTTTTAAAGCTAGCTCGTATCCGGATCCTATTATCAATGGATTAACAAATATAATATAAGCCATTGTCAAAAAGGTAGTTATACCAGCAATAACCTCTTTGCGTTTATCGAATTTTATCCCGCGTAAAGTTAGAAACTCTATATCCGACACCGTGCAGTTTTTAATATAAATACTTAAAAATATTAGGTATATTAACGGTTATAGTTACGCTTTATATTATCATATTTATGATAAAATGATCTACATAAAAACACATTAATTTTAATATATATAGTTTCGTAGAAGATGATTAATTGGAAGTAGATGAACTAAGTATAGAGCCGGTGGATATATAATGAAGGATAAAAATAATGGTGGTTCAAGCGAGGAAGACTTTGAGCTACCTAAAATCAATGTTAGAGATACATTAAAAATTATACCCCCACCATCAATGCTCAAAGCACAAACAAAGAAAAGAACAAGTGAGAAAAGGATTAGGATTAGGTATCTTAGAGATATCAGCGAAAATAACGCTAAAATTTCGCCTAAGTTAGCTTCTGAACTCGGCTTAGGTGAGGATGAGACCATAGAGATCGTGGTTGCCGGTAAGAAGAAATTTACATTTACCCCAATTATAGATGAGTCCATACCCGTAAATGAGGTCTGGGTGAATGAGGATCTCTTAAAGATTAATGGTATTGCTGACAATAGTATAGCTACAGTTAAACGGGTGCATACTAGATGAGTAACGATAGAGCCTACTGGTACCAACTGTTTAGTGAGCTGAAAGATTGTGTTGATACGTACCTTAATAGCGTTAGTGAATTAAAGAAAACGATCATTAGAGTTAAAAAAGGAAAAGCGTCAGATGGTATGGTGGGTGAAAAGATAAATAAAGTCAGAAGATCTAGAGGTAAGCTTATCAAGATTTTAAAGAAGATAGAGAGCTCGGCTAATTCTAATTTAGATAGCAATAATGAAGTTATCGAGGATACGGTGCTTTTGATCTACTTTATCGAAATGAGTACGGCAAAAGACGAGATATATCTCTTAAAGAGACTTAGCAAGATGAAGTCTGATGTAGCAATAGACAACGATCTAGAAGAGATAACGGAACTCAGAAATATAGCTATAAGGATATCTTCTATAATGGAGCTAAAGAAATAAGAGTGTAATTCACTCTGGCGATATTTATTAAAATCTTTGATGAATAGATATATAAACAAACTATTCTATAGCAATAAGGGACTGTAACAGATATCAGAACTAAAGCACTGTAGCGGTGGAGATCTATGGATGAATATATGGATCCCCACAGCATGAATAGACAGAGCCTAGCTGAAGCTAACATAATCGAGCAGATAAGAAACAATATAAAAACTCTAGCCGAAGGTATAGGTGGTCTTCAAACATTAATAAATACAGTATCGGACAAGACGCTATATGAAGCCTCTAACGTTCTAGAGAAGATACTAAAGATAAAGGACGAATCTTTTGAGGCTAACGTTAAGCTTCTGTCATATATATCTAGGGTTAGTATAGGTATATATAAAAGAGATCTTTACCTCGGAATAATAACAAATCTAATTGACTTTGGAGAAAGAATAGGTGAAGTGGGATTATCTATAAAGGCTCTAGTAGATATTTCGGTTGATGTGCCGCAAAGCTATATAGCAACTATAGGGAAGATGGTTAATGATATTTCGAATCAAGCCATGATCCTGGATAGGTTGCTACATAAATTAAATATAGGATCACATGATATAGGCCGTGAGCTTAATGAGATACGAAAATTGGAAGAGGATATAGATAACGTCTTTAAAGATCTCTATTCCAGCATATTTAAGGATCTAGCCTATAAACCCCAGATCCTGTATTTAATTAAGGATCTAGTGTATATGTTAGAGAAGCTTTCAGACTATATATGGAGAATAGCTATATACGCCAACATGATTGTTGAGTCATAACGGGTTAGGAAGCGTTGAAAACTGATTTTGATCTTGGAGTATCTAAACCTATAGATGCCTTGATAATTGGGGCTAGATCTATTGTTTTTGACTATCTAGCATCTGAGAAACTATATAAAGAGGGGTTTTATGGGAAGCCTTTTGGAATCAAGAAACCTAAAATCACTGAGGAGATTAGAGCTCCTCTTGAGCTCTCTATGCTGGAGACTATGTATCTCTGTGAAAAGGGCGTAATTAGGCCTTTTAGAATGGATTCATATATATCGTGTGATGAGGTATATAGCTATGCCAAAAGTATCGATGCTAGGTTTGACTCTCTATATATTGTATATAAGGATCTTAGAGAAAAAGGCTATGTAGTTAGATCTGGAATGAAGTTTGGTGTTGATTTCACCGTGTACGAGCTGGGCCCTGGATTAGAGCATGCCCCATATTTAGTTCAAGTAAAAAACATTGAAGAAGATATCGATCCTATAGAGATAGTTAGAATAGGTAGATTAAGCCACAGCGTGAGAAAAACCTTAATGTTCGCTATCGTGTCAGGTATGGGAGTTAAATATATAGCCTTTAAGTGGATAAAAATATAATGAATTAGCAGAGGTTTAACTTTTGAACTCTGACGAGCATGAGAGAAAAAATTATAGATGGAATAAGGGTTTTAATAGAAAACCCTATAATAAGCATGGTAGGCAAGGAAGATATGATAGACGGGATCATTTTGGTGATAAGCCCCGTGGCCCTAGAGATCAGAGATTCGGAAAAGCCAGCAGACCTATAGCTAGGGAAGTCGTATTAAGAGAGGGTGAGATAGAGCCAAAGCCAAACGGCCTTAAATGCAACCCTCTCTGCCCATATTTTAGGTGTGGTAAAAGAGCTCTAAGAATAAATAAGGAGGGTTTTGGAAGAGACATGAAGTTTGTGGGCTTCTGTATGTGGGTGGGTGATTTATGTATCGGTGCAGTATGTCAATACGCCTATTGCGAGAAAAGATATATACTACCTGATGGGAGATGCCTCTATGCTGTTGAAAAAACCAGGAAGGGCAGATCTATGGATGACATGTTTAAGGAGATAGAAAAGGAGGAAATGATGGCCAATAAATTTAAAAGAACTATAAACCGTAAATATGGTGACATAAGTTACGACTAGAACCTTTATCGGGTGGCGGGTTCCATCTTCTATAAAGGCTATGATCTATATCGAGAGCATCAAGAGTCTTACCAACTATAAAGTCGATAACGTCTAAAAGACTCTGTGGATTATTATAGAAGCCTGGAGACGCCGGAAGGATCACACCACCATACTCAGCCACAGACAACATATTCTTTATTTCGGCAACCCCTAGAGGCGTTTCCCTAATAACCAAAACAAGTCTCTTCCTTAATCTAAGGGCATTCACTGCTGTCCTAGTTATCAAATTATCGGCAAGACCATGAGCTATACTAGCTAAAGTCCTCAGCGAACATGGTGAAATCACTACCCCCCTTACTTTAGCAAGATAGCTTGTAGAGCTTGGCGGAGCCTCAATCTCATCGGCCGAGTAAACTTTTTTAGAGTACTTTTTAAGTATCTGCATTAGAGATTCTTTACTTAGACACTCATACTCAGAGACCTTTATCGCATCATTAGATACAATAACCTCAACATCGCCGTATCGGCTTAGATACTCCACAGTTTTCAAGCCATATATGGTTCCGCTGGCTCCAGAAATAGCTACTATATAGCTGTATTTCATATCTGTTCACGCTAAGCTAGATGTTGTTTTGGAAGTGATATATATTTTCAAATTACCGCACCTGGCTCGATGACCGTTCCAGCTTTAACTCTGGATCCTCTAGATACGATGCATCCTATTTTAGCGTATTCCCCTCTCTTATTGATGCTCTTGCTTATCTCGTGCGACCTGTCTTTCTCGTTGATGGTGTGGATAACGTTTTTTGTTATTACTCCAGGCTCTATGACTGATTGGGGAGCTAGTATACTGTAGCCTATATATGATCCTCTACCGACTGTTGCTTTATCCATTATAACAGATCTGTTTATCTCAGTGTATGACCCTATTATAGATCCCTCTTCAAGCAATGTGTAGTTCCTGATGAATGAATGTGCACCCACAAAAGTGTTTCTACCTATATAGACTGGCCCCTTTATGATTGAGAAATGATCTATTTCAACATCGTCGTCAACAACAACTATGCCGTCTAAAGTAGCTGTATGCGATACATTAGCGGTTGGACTTATAATGCTTTTGCCTATATCCTTCAATAGATAATAACTAGCCACCAATATATCCCAAGGTGTCCCTATGTTAACCCAGTAGGATTTCCAATAATAAGCAATGACCCTATTTCTGGTCACATATTCATTTAACGCAAATATAACGCTTCCATATTTCTCTATTAGCTCGAAGAAGCTTCCCTTGATCAGGTATATACCCCCAGAAATATATCTAGGCGTATAGTTGCTTTGTTTTGTGGGTAGCACGCGTTTTATAAAGTTGTTTTCATCAACATACAATATACCGTGGCTTTCTAAAGGTTCCTCTACCACAGCTAAAAATACACCGCCTATATTTTTTCTATCTATATGCTCATTATAGCTTGACAGGATAGCTCTATATGCGTTATCTCTGATCACTATATCTCCATATACCAGTAGGATCAGCTCATCGGGCTCCGGATTAATAGCTCTATATCCTGAAACAATAGCGGGACCTATACCCGTGTCGTATTGTCCAACTATATTTATTGTAGTGCTTGTTTTTCTATTAAGATTTAATAGCATTCTGGTTTCATCCGGCCTGTCGGTTACTATCACGTATGAGCTGTAACCAGATTTAGTTAGCTTATCAACTACATGGGATATCAGCGGTCTCCCTAGGATTTTTATTAGAGTTTTAGGCATGTTTCCAGCTATTGGTTTAAGCTTATCGCTAGATCCCCCAGCAAGTATTAAAACTTTTACATCAGAAGGATCTATATGTCTACCCAAAACAGCACAAACCATTAGTAAAATCAATTACTATACGAATAAGCTTTAGCAACTCTTTGTGGTGCCCAGACGTTCTAAATATATTTTATGCGGTCCCCGTCGCTCCACCTTAATCATCTAGCTATATATCATCGAAGTCCTTCAGGTCATCCCGATTTTTATTTATAATTATAGGATTAAAAATCTACTGTAAGGTGACAGATAGCTATATGCCTAGATGCGAGATTTGTTGGGAAAGAGATTCCATCGACTCATGCTCCAGCTGTCTAAGAAATTTCTGTAGCTATCACGGTAGAAAGTCGAGATGTATAGTTTGTCTAGACCTCACATGTGGTGTGTGTAGAGTCAACCTATCGATAGGCTCATGCATGATCTGCGGTAGAACTATGTGTTTTCCATGTAGCTATCTGTTCAAGGATAAAAAAATATGCGTATATTGTATTGTTGGCTATGCCGATCAGGTGTTAAGATCTAGTGGTTAATCCACTAGTTTACTCCGTGGCTAGCTGATCATGTATTTAGTTAGCGTACTTAAAATCTTGATCATTGCTGTATGCTCCAAGATCTCTATCCTATTTAATGCATCATACAGATTACTACCTATAGAAACGATTCCATGATCCAAAAGCACAACGGTAGTTACCTCCGGATCGCTGAAAACGCTAGACACCTCGTCAGCAAGCTTAACTGTACCCGGCTCAATAGGCTTTACAATCCCGAGCTTTCCTATATAGAATTTAGATTCAAAAAGCTCATCCACTATATCGACTAACTTGCTCGATAGGATTTTAGCTAAAGCTAGAGTATATGGCGGATGCGCGTGCACTATTGATTTTATATCGCTTCTAGTTCTATAGATCTTTATATGCATATTAACCTCAGAAGACGGTTCACCACCCATTATTCTTTTGCCTGACTCTATATCGACTAAGGCAAGATCGTCAGGCTTTATATTGTATTTATCTCTATATCTAGGTGTTATCCAAAATGATCCGTTCCAGGAACTCCTGGAACTGATATTTCCCGTATAGGTGGTATTTAGGCCCTTAATATATAGTCTTCTAGCCACCTCAACTATTTCACTCCTAATTTCATAGTCAAATATCACAGATGGTGCACCTATTTAACTTTGCTACAGCTTTAATTTGATTCCCAGTATAAAAATAATTATTTTCACTTTAACATATTACCATTAATGATATATAATGGTAAATAAGATCATTATTTTAGCTGGCGAAAAACTAACCATAAAGAAAGGAGATGGCAAGTATAAGGAGGGGGCTGAAATTGATCTAATTGAAGCAGCTTATATGTTGTATCAAAATAAAGCTCTAGTAATAGATCAATATAACAACACGTTAGGTTTAAAAGATCTATTTATAAGATACGGCAAAGAAACAGAGTGGTGGATTCTATTTTCAGTATTCACAGATCTTATAAAGAGAGGTTTCAAGGTCAAGAAAGGGTATGGGGTAAGAGACCTTATCGCAACTAAAGGAGATAAAAGATACAGGATATTCGTTACTGAGGAGGGAATTAAGATTAAACTCAACAACATATTATCATGGATAGAAAATACACATTCAAAAGATCTAGATACCATAATAGCTGTTGTGGATATGTATGGCGATATAACATATTACAGCTCATTAATTAGGCAATTATCCAGATCGAAGAGACCCTAAGAACTTGTTTGATTCAGGTGTTTTTGCTTCAGCAATAAGAACAGTAAGCCCTAGCCAGTATCAATCTGTTGGGTTATCTAGGGATCAGCATCAATGTTAACAGAATTAAGAGTCAAAGGACCGTAGAATCCACGTCTTTCCTTTATAATTTCTAAATAATATACTATCGAGGTGCGGCAATTGGGTTATAAATATATAGATTATGAGGAAAAAGACGGTGTTGGATGGATTATACTTAAGAGGCCTGAGCGATTAAACGCCTTAAATACCGAACTAATA
>JALXCO010000073.1 GCA_026990885.1 Desulfurococcales archaeon | reverse complement strand
TGTATAGATCTATCTTCCTGGGTGTGTATGGGAGATACTCTACGCAGGGACCTCTAAATATGTTCCTTAGATGGGGACCCCAGCCACCCTCCGGGTAGCATAGGGGGCCTCCGGAAAGCATTCCCTCAGGGATCCACCAGGGCTTTAGATCCGCATCCATCCAGCAGTTGATTTTATCTATGTATCTACCCTGCTTGAGTATATCTATCCTCCTCTCTATGCAGTGGAGCTTTATCCCTAGCTCTTCGAGGATCTCTATATACATCTCATCTATAAACTGTGGGAACTTCTCGAACTTGAATCCAGCTCCGGTTGATGTTCCATAGAATCCTCCTGGCTCCAGAGCGGAGTCCACCACCATTATCCTTCTCTCTCCTCTTCGGCATAGGTTATGTACTATCCATGCCGATGATAGATCGCTGCCTATAACTAGGTATTTTCTTTCCTCCAATAGATGCACCAGCTACTGCGCTGATACCACTAGCACGCATCTATCATCTCTGCCCGATTCCGATAGTGTATCGACTATATCCGGGTCTGTTAGGGCTATCCTATAAAGGTCATCGGGGTCGTCTATGCAGAGGACCTCGACTCTATAGCTGGTCGATCTTCTTATAGCCTCAGATAGGATAGAGAGACTCTCCCTATCTCCTATATCCAGTATCGCCGTATACGTCAGCCTCACGTATGTGCCTAGGGGTCCCTTCACGTGTGAGAACCATATCAAGTAATTATCCCTATAACTTATATACGTAATAAAACCTAATACCCTATCTAATAGATTAATCATGATTGTCATAGAGGTTGAAGGATCAATAGATGAGAAAACAACCCAAGCACTGAGAAACGCCGTGTTGGCAGCTAGAATCCTTAGAAAAGTATACGGGATAGATGCCGTTGCATACTCATCGCCAAACCTATTTAGCCTGACATCAAGCTTGGAGCTCCTACAGGGTTCTGAGCCCATAACCATAAGGATAAACAATAAAGCAATAAGCGTCGATAGGCCTCCAGATCCCCACGTGATTGTGGAGTGGGCCTTAAGGATCGATGAAGTGAAATCCAGTCAGGAGGCGGGGAGGATCGGTGTGGGTCCCGGTAGCGATAGATCTATGTTCGGAGCTGTAGAGGTGGACTCCGGCAGCGGGATCGTTAGGGGTCCCCCAAATCTATTAAAGCCTCTTTCGCCTCTACACTCGATCTAGATCCGGGTAAGGGATAAGCGAACCTACATACTGTGGGCAGCCCCTATATATAGTGTACCCCAGCAATTCCCGATTGTTTTTTAATTCTCTAACTAAAGTTAATTCTACGGTACCCCATTAATGAGTAGAGATAGAAAGAATATATGCGCCATAGTTCTCGCTGCGGGAGCAAGCAGCAGGTTCGGAGGGAACAAGCTTCTTATCAAGCTCGACAGCAAGCCCATTATAGCTCTTGTTGTTGAGAGGCTTCTGGATCTCGACCTCTCTAAAATAGTCGTTGTTACTGGACACTTCCATAGAGAGGTTGTAGATGCTCTTAAAGGCTATGGTTCCTCCCTAGAGATCATATACAACGAGAACTACCTTGAGGGGTTGAGCACCTCGATTAAGGCTGGTGTATTGGCCTGTGGGGATGTGGATGGGTATCTCTTTATGCTTGGCGATCAGCCTCTCGTGTGTGGCTCCACCATCGGTAAGTTGATAGATGTCTTCGTCTCGTCTGGGAAAGCGATCGTTATCCCCATGTATAGGGGGAGCAGGGGTAATCCTGTGCTGGTTAGTTCGAGGCTTAAAAGGGATCTTCTAGATATCTCGGGGGATGTGGGGGCTAGAGCTATATTTGATAGGTATATTGGTGAGATTGTTTATGTGGAGACTATGGATCCTGGTGTTGTTGTTGATGTGGATACGCCTGAGGATCTGGATAGGGTGAAGCGCCTGCTGGATAATAAATATATTAGGTGCTGACCGCCAATACTGTTGTTGGGTGCTGAAATTACTGTTTTATATTATGGTAGCGATTTATTAGCTCTATAAACCTATATATATAGGCTACCTATATATATGTTTATAAGTTACCTATTGAATTTAGACAGGTTAAAACCTGTAGACAGGTGATTAAGCCTTGGATATAGGGAAAGCACTAGATAGGGCTAGGTGGGGTCCCACACACTGGAGATACTTTACAATCTTCTCAGCGAACTTCTTTCTGGACGGGGTTCTCTACTCCATAGCTCCACTAATACTCTACCTCATCGTTCCAAGGGAGTATGGCCTGCTGGTAGCCTCAATATCCAGTCTGGCCTTTGTTGCGGGTACGCTTATTTTTGGTAAGCTTGCCGATGTCTACGGGCGGAGATTCATATTTCTGCTCTCTCTAGTTATAGAGCTTTTCTCCGCGGCTCTACTGATCATGCTGTATAGGGATATAGTCGCGGTAACGATTCTTGTGTCTCTAATAAACTTCGGTATCGGCGGAGAGTTCGGCGCGTCGTACGCGGCTATGGCTGAGATAACCCCCTCGAGGCACAGGGGTAAGGTTATGATGCTCACCACCAACTTCTGGAATATTGGTGCAGCGGTTATAGCCGCTATATCTCTAGCTGTTGTGAGGATTTCAGACGATATAGACTTCCAGATTAGGGCTATACTGCTTAGTGCCTTAGCTATGATTTTTCTGGTGGCTTTAACGCGCTTCTTTCTCCCTGAATCGCCTAGATGGCTGATCGTTAGGGGTAGGGTTAGTGAGGCTAGGGCCATGCTGAAGCGGTTGCTTGTGGTTGAGCCTGGATCGATTAGTGAATCAGGCTCGGGCATTGGGGATCGTGGGCTTGAGCCTGGGCCGGCTTCCGCAGGATTGATCCATGCGCTCAGAAAATACAGCTTCAGGGTAGCGGTACTGGCTATCGCACAGATCACCCAGCTACTCACATACATAATGATTGCCTACTACACCCCCTACGCCCAGGGCTTCAAATACGGCATAGAGTCCGCACCCCTCATCATATTGGCCGCCAATACTGGTGCGTCCATCGGGGCTTTTATCCTGGCCCCGCTAATAGATAAGGCGAGAAGACTATCTCTATCAGCAGCCTTTGCCGGTGGATTGGCGACATCTATAGTGATATTGCTCATCCACAACACGCTGTCTCTATCCCTGCCCGTGTTTCTGGCTGTTGTTCTCGTGAACATGGTGTTTTCGGAGTGGGCTTGGGGGAGCCTGGTGGTTTTGGAGGGTGAGCTCTTTCCAACGGGCGTTAGGGCGTCTGTGGTTGGGTTAATAAATACGTTATCTGGGCTCTCCAGCTTCGCTATACTCTATATAGCCATATACATATCCGCACCGCTATTCCTGGCTATCGCAACAGCTCTATGGGGTGTGGGCCTTCTAGCGGCTCTTGCCTGGCGGGTTAGGGGCATAGAGACGGCTAGCAGGTCTGTTGATGAGGTTGTGTGAATGCGATCTGTGAAACAATTATATGCTCTCTAGATATTGATATTGATATGGATAGCTTTGAGTGAAACACCTATACCATCTAGATACACTATAGTTAGGGAGGAGTTTATACTCAACTCATCGCTTCTAACTGCTAGGAGGCGTGGGGGCTTTGGTGTAGGTGAGGATGAAACAGTTAGTCAGCCCGGCGGGGTGGAGTACGATCCTTTCCTCGTTCTGGTTGCTGTGTTGATCGTTTTTCTCGTCGCCTTACTCATCATATTCACTATATCTGTTTCTAGGGCAGCAGGGTCTGTGTCTAGACCTATATATAGCTATAGGAGCATTACTGAACGAGGCTCCCGAGATGATGGCTTGGCTTATAGCTATGAGGGTGTAAAGAGGGTTTTAAGGGACCTCATGCTGCTGGTTCGCAAGAGGAATAGGTGTGTCCACTGTACAGCTAGGGAGGTTTCTAGGTATCTAGCCGGGTTGTCTACGGATCATATCAGGCTGTATGAAGATATAGTTTATGGCGATAGAAACATTGAGAAGGCCCGCAGTCTCGTTGAATTGCTGAGGAGGTTGGTGGGTTGAGGATCTCTGTTGTTGTGGCTTTAGCTATTCTTTTCCTTATTGTTGTCGGTAGTAAAGATCTCGCTATTCCACTGCTGTACAGGTATGATCCGCCATCCATATATAATCCTGGCAGCGGTGGTTATTCGGAGTTTTATTCGCTGGTAAGGAGGGAGTTCCCGGGTGTAGAGGTTGTTTTCGATCTTAGAGACATCGTTGATTATAGGAGCGATAGGTGGTTGCTTATTGTAGCTAGCCCGGATGAGCCTGTGGATCCTAGGTTTAGTGAGGTTCTGGCTAGATGGATAGCTAGGGGCGGTATAGCTGTTGTTCTTGATGAGGTTGGTACCGTTAATTCCCTGCTTGAGTACTATGGGATCGCTGTATCTGGTATAGAGAGGGATGTTAGGGTTGTTTCGTGCAGGATCAACAATGAGTCCTACTCAGTGGTCTTCAATATATATTCCACCGTTAGATTTATCGAGAGGAGGGGGTTTGAATACGATGTTGTATGTAGCTACGGGATCTATCCGTTGGGGGTTTCGATCCGTGTTGGCGACGGGGTTCTCTATGTATTTTCCGATTCGAGCCTGTTTATAAATAGTAATGTTGGCGATATTATGGAGCTCCACTTATCCCTCTTGAGGGATATATCTGGCGGTAGAGGGCTACTGGTTTTTGAGGGTGGCAGGAGCTATGTGTATCTACATACGAGGTGGCTTCTTTCTGGCCTTATGCTCTTTATTGCTGTATCTAAGCTTATGGTTGATCGTGTTCTCGCTAGCGATCTCTTTATAAAAGCCCTTATAGTATCGATAGTTTCGCTGGTGTTTATAGCCTACTATATTAATCCCCTTAGCATTGAACGTATAGTAGGTTTGAGGAGAGGCGGCAAGCTCGATATACGTGACCAGATCAGATCTATTGAGAGAGGTGTTGAGAGGTGGAGAAGATATCTGAAGAAAAGCTAGAGATGTTCAAGGATCTATTCACAAGAATAATAGATAACGTCTCCAAGGTGGTTGTTGGTAAGAGGAAAGAGATCGAGCTGATTCTAGCGTCGATGCTTGCTGATGGCCACATACTTATTGAGGGGGTCCCCGGGGTCGCTAAAACGCTGATAGCCAGGTCTATAGCGCTGTCTCTTGAGCTCGATTTCAAGAGGGTTCAGGCGACTCCCGATCTTCTTCCAAGCGACTTTATAGGGACCAATATATTCGATCCGGTTAAGAAGGAGTTTAAATTCGTCAGGGGACCTATATTCACCAATATTCTTTTCGTGGACGAAATCAATAGGGCTCCCCCGAAAACACAGAGCGCTCTGCTTGAGGCTATGCAGGAGAGGCAGGTGACTGTTGAGGGGGTGACCTATAGGCTTGAGAGGCCCTTCATAGTTATAGCCACAATGAATCCTGTTGAGGTGGAGGGTACGTTTCCTCTTCCTGAGGCCCAGGTAGATAGGTTTCTCGCTAAGATAACTATCGGCTATCCGGATATCTTTGAGACTGTTGAGATCCTGAAGAGGATAGATCGCATAATGGACATGAGGATAGACGCTGTGGCGTCGGCTAAAACGGTGCTTGAGGCTATGGAGCTTGTTAAGAGGGTTAGGGTTGAGGAGAACATTCTGAAGTATATAGCTATGCTTATACAGGCTATAAGGAATAGCCAGTACGTTAGGCTGGGCCCCTCGCCACGCGGCGCTATAGCCATCTACTACCTGGCTAGGAGCATAGCCCTGATTAATGGGAGGGACTACGTTATTCCAGACGATATAAAGTATGTTGCTCATTCAGCACTGATCCATAGAGTCTTCCTCAAGGGCGAGGCTAGATTAACGGGCGTGAGTGTGGATCGGGTAGTATCTGACGCGCTATCCAGTGTTGAGGTTCCATGAGGGTTTCCCTCACCGGAACTGTTGTTTTCGCCTCGTCCCTCCTACTCATTCTATACTCCCTATTCTTGGAGTCCCTCCTCGTGCTTGCTGCTGCACTCACTATCCTGGTTATTCTCTATCGTGAGAGAGGTGTTTTGGAGGGTGTGGATATAGATGAATCCACTCTGCGCATTGAGAGGGTGCTGGGGTCTAGATATATTGAGGAGGGTGGTGAGATCGAGGTTATTTTGAGGGCGACCAATCTGTCTGACGAGTTCCTCTATAGCGTAGAGATCATGGATTCCACCCCTGCCGGATGCAGGGTGGTTAAGGGGGCTAGCAGGGGTGTTGTTGGTATCCCTCCGGAGTCGAGTGTTGAGTTCAGGTATGTGGTTAAAGCTCTTCATCCTGGGAGGCATGAGTTTGGGGATATAGATGTTAGGGTTAGGGATCCGTTCGGCTTCTTCTATAAGGAGAACATATATAAGGCCTACGACTTTATCGTTGCCTCTCCTAGAAGGCTTCTGGAGCCTCCTGAGATGGGGACTGTTAGCAGGGTTTCGGGTATTGTTGTTAGGGGTAGATCTCTTAGGGGGAGCTACGACATCTATAATATCAGGGACTATGTTTCTGGTGATGATTTTAGAAAGATCCTGTGGAAGATCTATGCAAGGACCTCCAGGCTTATGGTTCGCGAGGACTATGGGGAGTCGTATACAAGGACCCTCCTCATAATTGATTCCCATAGAGATCTCTGGGGGATCAGGGTTGATGGATCCACGCTTATGGAAGATCTGCTGAGGCTCTCAAGAGACGTTATCGAGTATATTCTAAGCAACTATAGCTCGATAGACTGTGTGGTATGTGAGGAGCACACAGTCAGGTTTATTCAGGGTATATCTCCAAGGTCTAAGGAGAAGATCTATAACCTGTACATCAATATACCGTATCTAGGCGGGTGTGAAACTCCATCGCTCCTGTATAGGTATGCTAGATCCCTTGTTTCCGAGGGCTCTAGATACGACATATATATAGTGGTCACCACGCCATTCAGCATCGTTAGGGCTGATCCCAGGGAGGTTAATGAGACGTTCAATATGATCGGTATTAGGCCCTACGTGGTTATGCCGTATAGCGGCTTCACCGCTAACCTATCTAGGAATATAGATCTTTTTGAGATAGTGGATATGATTGGGAGATTGGGTGGTGAGATATTAGTTCATGGCTCCTTTCTAAGGGGATAGGAAGGCCATCGATTTATACGGTCTCTATTCTTGCCTCGTCCCTAGCCCTATATATAGTGTTCTCCATATCGATAGGTGCGAACCTGCTGGCTGTCGCCTCTACCTCTATAGTTGTTGCTTTATTTGTTGTTTTGTCTGTAGCTAGATCTAGCGACTACATACCTATATCCTATTACCTGATTATAGTTATCTCTATAGTATTCGGGTTCAGCCAGCTGGTTATATCTGCCGTGGCTGGCTTGCTGGCGCATGTGTCTATCCAGTATCTATCTACTATAATGCCTAGGGAGTATAGATGGATCAAGTATAGAGAGATGATATATCTAGCTACCCTCTTCATACTGATCTATCCAGCATCCATCTATGCCGAGTCGATAGCCTTGAATATCGATCCTGGCAGATCCTTCTTTCTAGGATCGCTGATCGTCTTCGCACTATACATAATGCTTCTGAACGTTGTGAGGCCTCTAGATCTGGATCAGATTGCCGGAACAATACTCGACA
>JALXCO010000072.1 GCA_026990885.1 Desulfurococcales archaeon | reverse complement strand
CAAGAAGGCAACCCTAATAGACACAGCATACAACCCGCTTGAAGCAATATACAGAAAAATAATATCCGTGCCATCAATAGTCGACGAAAACCAAACACTGATATACTCGGGTGTATTCAACATAGATGAAGCCATAGAAACCATCACAAAAAACAAGAAGCCAGAGCTGGAAGAGATAAGCTACGATGACGCAGCAGACACAGTGATCCAGGGACTAATAGACTCATACCTAACAGCCCTATGGCTATACCTGCACGACGACATAGAGAAGGTGCTGGTAAACAGAGAATTCATTGAGGCAGTCTCTAGACTAGTATTCCTAAAGAACAGAAAGGGCGATGAATACAGCAAGCTGGCGAAGGAGACAGTAAAGAGATACAAAGAGCTCTACGAATACTACAGAGCAATACTAGCTGAGGTAGTGGCTAGAAATATAGTTAGGGAGACTGTATGGATCACGAAAGACCTAGATATAGAAGCACCTGAGAGCATGCCATACACCCTACAGGAGCTTACACACATAGTGCTATCTAGATCGAGCATAGGAAGAATAGGACTAACCCCGGCATATAGGGATAGCGAGATATATGCAAGAATAAGGCACCTCTACCAAAAACTAGAGGAAGATTGGAGCAAGATACTGGCAAAGGTAGAGAAAGAATACGAAAAAATCTTAACAGATAGAGAATACCTGAACCACTACCTAGAGAAAGCGATACCTAAAGGCAAGCAAAATAAATACAGAAAGCAAAACAACAAACAAAATTAAAACAAGCACAAGTGCTGAGGGATCATTAGACGAGAAGACAATAGGAATAGGCCCAATCAAAACAATACCGATAGCAGAGCCATTAACATCTACACCCCCGTTACCTGTCCCAGACATAGCTGAAATCAGGCTAAAGAAAACGATAGCTAGCCCGATAGCCAGCAGGACAAAGCCAACACCTATAAGCATAGATCCAGAAACTCTTGAAGCCATATCCAGACACAACCAAGATAACATTAAGCGGCAGAGAAAATAAAAATTAATAAAACCATACAGAACCAAAATAATGGGCAGCTAGAAAGGCACTCAATGATGTATTTGCCGAGAAATGATCCCAGATGATTAAAGAACCCCTGACTGAGAAGCAAAGCTAGGACATATATTCGCCCACAACCCTATCAGCAAGAGCCAGGGCCCTCTCCCGATCCCTACAGCCCCTGCATCTCCCACACTGATAAGAGAAACCCATATAACAGCTCCACGACTTATCGAGGGGTGCGTTGATAAGCTTACCTAAAACAACCACATCTACCTTAGATAGATCCCTGAACAAGGCACAAACCCTGAAACCTCGCTTCCCAAGATAGAAGCTACCTATCCTAGACATACTCGCCATAAACTCGCTCGATGCATCGGGAAAGAACTCAACATCCTCCCTATTGTGCGCTGTAAACATGACTTCAGCTCCAAACACCTCGGCTACATACATACCGATACCTATAAATATAGCGTTGCGTGCCGGAATATAGAAGCTGTCTCTATATCTATATATCTCGAACCCCAGGTCCTTAAGCTCTATGGACTCATAGAGATCAGGGACGTTGAACACGATAAACCTATCCACACCAACGTCAGCAGCGATCTCCCTTAAAGACATGAGCTCCATAGAAGATCTACTACGGGGATTTATGGTCAGGGCAATAACCCCCACACCCTTAATGGATAGATACTTAAGCAGAACACAGGAGTCCAAGCCCCCAGAAACAAGAGCTATAACCCTATCCTTCACCTCTGCACCATCGATGCACTCGCTATATACATTATCTACTTTAGATAGAAGATCTTTAAGATCCACATCAACCACCATCCAGTAAAGCTACATCAGCCAACAAATAGATAGAGGGGAGGAACGGGGGCTCACGATCTCCTGATCCTAACCATATTTCTACCCTTAACCTTATACACCTCAACAAGCCCCTTCCTCTCCAGCCTCTGAACAATCCTCCAGGTCCTAACCTTGCTAAGCCCGAGATCCCTAGCTATGCTTGCCTGGCTAACCTCACCGCCATTTTCAACAATATAATCCAGAACCTGCCTCTCAAGCCTAGGAAGAAGCTTCCTAGCCATACTCAAATCAGATAGAGCATCACCATTAGAGTTGGGTGAGGCAGGCCCCGAGGCGGAGGGACCCCTAGCCGAAGCCAGAGAGCCAACAATAATCAAACCAACAGCAG
>JALXCO010000071.1:2184-7629 GCA_026990885.1 Desulfurococcales archaeon | reverse complement strand
CTGTATAATATCCCTTTCCCGCTGCAGGTCTGATTCATCCATTCCATATATAGCTCATAATCACGTCGACAAGGACACTTTGTAAATTGCAACAACAATCTTGCCTAAATTATTTTATTCTAAATTATTTTATTAGTGAACATGGTATGCCTGTTTATTCGTTCTCATACATTCGCTATATAACACGTCAGCTATTTTGAGCAGGTTTTTTGTAGTATCTGGCTGCTATTGTTGGTTTTTCGAATTTCCTAGTATGATGTGTGTAACGTCTTTATCTTTATAGGCGTTAAGCATTCTCTTAGGCTTCAAATACAAATTTTCTTTTGTTAGCAGATCTCCTATGCGATGGGCTATCTTAAATATGCGGTGCCTATCCAACAGACTCTGTACTCTTCTATTTAGGGTGTTTGGCTATGGGGAAAACTTGAATGCAGCAGGCTTAACTCCACGGTTTTCAGGGCAGCTAAGGCGCCTCACATTTATCGCCTAGTATTCCATTAGCATTTTGCTATAATTCAAGATCTTCAAGGTGATTAGTAAAATGATTAATAAAAACTAAATTAATAAAAACTAATTTTTCAGGCAATTATACTGAATTAGGAAGTAGTACATGTAATGGTCTTGCCTTTTCTCCCTCAGTATTTTCAAGGTTTTCCACCTACTCAGGGTCTATCAGCTTTTGCTATGTCCTTCTATAGTAGTGGCAGCTGGATATTGCCGGGCGGAGCCTCGAGTAGATGCTCCGGTTCAGCCTACCTTTGCATGTAAGTTTCATATGTAGTGCCGAAAACAAGCCCATGTACTCTGTAGGATGGTATTCTCAATCTCTAGCAGAACACGTTCTTAGAAGATAACTGGTTAATCAGGCTCCCTCTATGTGTCTTGTTTTCTGGACAAAGTTTCCAATAGTGGCGATAGTCCTCCAAGACTATCCTACTCATCGACTTGCCCATTTTTTCTATCAGCTATCTTTCTAAGCTCTGGAAGTTCATTCTAAGGAGTGTTTTTAAGTGGGGCAGTTGTTATCTTTTCTCTTTTTATGTTATTCTCCCTTTAGTGATTTTTCTGTATAAATACATCTACTAGGGCTATTGCCATGGGTTTATTCGGCCTAACCCTTCCCGTCTACTAGCCGTATCGTTTGAGGATCTGGCTATCTTGGAGCATGTTAATAGCTCGTACTCTTCTAGAATGATGCATGGTTTCACCTTAATAATCCGCAAGAGGCCTACTCTCCCCTTAGGACTCTGTAGAAGGTGTTCTTACCGATGCAATGCAGCTGTGGTTATTCTGAGAATATTATAATCCCTTCATTGTTTGGAGTTAATAAGATATCTCTACAAGCATGATCCCTATAGAGTAAATGTGTCCCCTCATGTTCCACTATGTTGTGGTACAGTCCCAAAGACCATATTTTTATTTAATTAGTATGCATAGTAGGAGAGGTGCGTGAGAATTAGAGAGAGATTATTTAAGTGGCAGGCCCGCCGGGATTTCTAGACGAGGTCTCTCTCGATTCTTGCACTGTATTTTAAGATAAGGAGTTATTAATCTACGTAGGCAAGTATGTATAATTAGAATATGAAGGCTTGTCCCGTAAGAGGGCTATCGCAGGATAACACTCGTCCACCATTAGAAATGCTTGGTCGATATCTCCTTCTCTCCCGCCTAATAAGCGTGACAACACTACTATATACCTCGTTAGGAATGACAATAATGCAATACTTGCCTATGCTTAATGACGGGTTTCAACGTACTGATTGGAAATTATTTACAGTATTGAAAGCCCACCGGAGACAATTTTCGCATTTTTGCCTCAGAACATCCGGGTCTAGTGCTCCACTGGCATCGCTTGGTCTGCTAACTCGTATCCTTTTAAGCTCTACAGAGTAGATCTCGACAACATTTTCTCCTTTTCTCTTAAGGACTATGATACAGTCACAGTGTGGTGCACCCGTAATAGCTTCTTCTCCGTCAACAAATAGTATTGTGTCACCTCTAGGTGATAGCGATACGAAGCATTCATTTTCTCCACATATACAGCAATATGCATTATCGTATTGACATATGTCTTTAAGTCCTGGCATGTCCTCTACTTCACCTCTCTGCTGGCCCTATAGCTTGCCAGTCGAAATGCCCAATCGGTAAGATTGTCTATCACCTTGCTTATTCCGGGAACTTCTTTGCCAAGCACATCCCCAGGATCTATAGGCTTGACCCTACCTTCTCTCGTGAACTCGTATACCTTTAGGTTGAGATTTTCAGTAGCTTCCGCCACAGCTTCCGCCAATATATCAATACCTTCCTTCATATATGACGATAAATCTCCTGTGAGATTCTCTAACAATTTCTCTAAGAGTTTCTCTAATAGCTCTTTTATCCACTCCTTACTTGGTTTTTGCACAGCTAACTGGCTTAGTGTGATAGCCAGTAGGTCACTATGAGTTGAGGCAGTAACCCTGCACCCGCACAGACTGGGCAACGAAGCCAGGAAGAGCGCCATAACTATCTGTGCCCCCGGATGCAGCTGGGCCTCAGGCTCCTCAACAAGTACTATAGCATTATCGTCAATGCTTAGCAAAGCGAAGACCAGGCCAGAAACCTCTTCCACGAGAGCTGAAGACGTCTGGAAATCTACAAGAGAGCCCCGCCAATCCCTGTACAAGAGTCTCCCAGCTGCATCGGTCGACAGCTTACCCTCCAACAATGGTGTAACAGCCTTAAGCAGTCTAGCTTGCCTCTCGCTCAGCCTGCCCTCTAATAAGCGGCTTCGTCCCTTACTAGCCCAGTAAACGTAGCTTGCAAGAGCACTAGAGTAAAAATCTCTAATGAACCTGTGCAGGAACCTAGACCTTGAAAAAGGCTCCCTAGAGGCACTCTCAAGCCCCAAAACAAGCATACTTCTACCAAACGGCACGAAGCGTAAGTCTTTCAATCCCAATCGGCTTCTAAAAGTTCCGCGAAGACTATCATAAAGTATAGTCTCTGATAGAGAATCAGCAATTATTTTTACTACCATGCTTCTTGTATAATCTATTATTCTAGCAATACTGCGCCCTAATCTTGGATGAGTTCTAGCTTTCTCGAACACATTATCCACTACCCTATCTATATCCTCTAATCTAATACTAGGAGGAAGTCTCTCTTTAGGTACCGGAGGACGGGTGTGTAGGCGAAGCTTAAGGACAATAGCGGATGAAAACTCTAGCCTATCTATGTTAGGTTTAACACTTATCCTAGCATTTAATACTATATTAAAGTAGTCTAACATGTATCTCAAATACCTTTCTCTAGGTAACGGCACGACTCCTTCATAGTGATCCCCCCTATACAAATCTCTCGTCATATAAAGCTCTATGAAATCAAATAGCTCTTCAAGAAGCAGGATTAACCGTCTTGCACTCATAGGGGCTTCGTGTTCACTCACCTCTTCTATAAAGCTTATGTCTATCCTCGACAACTCGGTAGGCTCAAATATTACTGAATCTACATCCTCTACTGGTATGAGCTCAGATATGAAATCGTAAAACGATTCCTGCACTGCTTTTTTCGGAAGACTAGCGTCTAAAGCCGTACTAATCAAGGGAGCCTTAATGCTTGCTATGAGGAAGTCCTCCCGCCACTCTAGGGTTCCCTTAAGTCTAGCCCTCTCCATTAAAACATAGAATAGCTTTTCAAAACGGTCTCTAGCATCATCCCTATCTAACAGAAGCGCTGCATCTAAGACTATCTTAACTATGTTCTTAAATAGATCTCGAAACATATTTGAAGACTGCTCTGGAAACACGCGTTCTAAATACACAATGAGTCTCTCTGACAGCTTCTCTTTCATAAACTTGAGGGCATAATAGTCAAGAGGAAATAGCTTAGTATAGATTGCTCTAAGGGTATAGCTCTTCCCAGTGTTAGGCGGGCCTAAGAACATTGTGACGTCGCCAAGCTCTATCTCGCTATCCGTTATTGGGCCTAGTTTCCTAATCTTTAGCCTCATTACGCTCTTCAACCCCTATAGACTACTTTATTCCTTAACCATGATAACTCTTACCTGCTCAATACATTTAAGCTACTTCCTCTAAACCACCTACTAATATGTTCAGACTTATTGAATGGTGTCATTATCGTATCTTAAGCTTTAAGACATGGCCGAATTAACGTTAAAGAGTACATTATTTTGTGGCAGGCACGGTATTGTTGGTGAGACAGGGCTCTAGGAAATGCAAAAAGCCACTATAGCGGCACATGAAATCCAAAAAAGAGGGATGGGTCACCAACTCGGGTCTACCTGTATTTATATAGTGCACATCCTTGGCGGCTTAGGATTATACTCGTCAATGTCACCAAGGCTAGGATGTGGCTGAGAAAATTTATGAATACATCAGTCTCAACAGTATCCTCCTTGCCCAAATAGTACTTGCAGTGGACCTAAAAGCACTCCAGCCGCTCAATGTTCCGGTTGAGTTATTTGACGTAGAGCTCCTCGTCCGGTCTCCAGTTGTTCAGCGTTTTGGGGAACATGCATGGACCTCGAACCGCCAGCCAGCATCAACAGGCAGACTCTCAATATGTTGCCTCGCCCCTTCTCGCTTGAGTATCTTAATTGTCTTCACCGCGTCTTCTTTATGTATAAACTTCTGCGACACCCTACGGCCATACTTCCTGCCGGGCACGGCCGTCAGGAGCCTCGTGTAGGTATCTTAGTCCAGCTTACTCTCCGAGTATAGGAACCTAATATAGTGGCGGAAGACCTGCCACGCCCAATCGGTAGGGTGGTATTGGTTGTTGTGGCAGAGCATCTGCATGCCCTCATATTGCTTAAAGGGTTGCCAGCTTAGCACTTCCTTTTTAAGTATTTGAACCACAGATTGCGGTAGTTCCGGAGCGTTCACTCGCTGATGGGCTTCGAATTCTTCTCTGTCAGCCACCGCTTGAAGTCTCGGCTCCTCCAGAGCTCTATCGTGGGTAATATTTGGCCGAAGCACTCCTGGAGCTCCCTCTTGTAATACTCCAGGATATAGTTGGGCACTATCTCTTTCAACGCCTTTTCCTAGAAGGTGGCAGTCGAGGAGTGCGATCAGTAGTGTCTTGTTGATGTGACCCTAGCTGTCTAGTAGGCCGTGTATTGCGAGAAGTTCTCTCACCGGAAAACCTGTATCAGCTCTTCTTCGGGCACAATCTAGTATAGCCGTGCCCGTAGGCTGAATGGGATCGGTTGCTTGTTCCTCTCGATAAGATGTATGGTGCTCTTGCTGACGGCTAGCAGCCTGACAAGTCTCCTTATACTCCCCTCCTGCTGGTAGAGGCGCTGTAGGATCTCCCGTGCCTGATACTCTTCGAGAGTACAGGCGCCAGCTGTAACCTCCTTACTCCTGCTGCTAGCGGGTACACCGTGTCCCAAGGCTCCCCATAGCCCGGGACACTCCCAGAGGTATAAAATCGCATTGGGGG
>JALXCO010000071.1:0-2174 GCA_026990885.1 Desulfurococcales archaeon | reverse complement strand
GATTTATATATAAGAGGTTTTTATTTGGTGGGATTGCCAGAATTTGAACCTGGGGTTTCTCTGGCTCCGGAGGCATGCCTTTATAAGGAAACGTACCAGATACTGATATTAATTTAGGACATTTAGGTGTGGTTTTTATACATGTTATCTAGTATATGGGTCAGTTAGTCTAAGGATTGGGGTGTCGTTAAGAGCTGTTTAGTCGGGTGTGACCAAGAATTAATAGCTTCTATAGCCGCGTTGTAGTTAGAGGGAGCTAGAGTGGCTGCGGATGGTGTTAGACGGGTAGTTATCGAGGTTCCAGAGGGTCTCCGTATTCTTTTTGGTGAGCTTGAGGAAAGGTTAAGGGTAGAACTAGCTTTGAGGCTCTATGAGAAGTGTATTGTATCGCTAGGTCAGGCCCATAGGATAGCGGGTCTTTCGAAATAGTATTTCCTAGAGCTACTAGCTAGGAAGGGCATACCACTACACTATCGCGAGGAGGAACTAAGGGAGGACCTAGAGGTTGCCAAGAGACTTTCGGGAAAAATAAGGAAATAATGGAGTTAAGGAGGGGCTCCTGGTTGTCTCTAATTCAAGCGTCATTATTGCAATAGCTATGATATGCCAACTAGTTATCTTGGGGAAAGTTTTCAACAAGGTTATCGTATCTGAAACAGTTTGGAGGAGATTATAGTTGAAGGTAAGCCCGGCCGTGAGAAGGTACTGAGAATCATGATTCATACACGTAGAGAAAACGGGTAATAAAAAGCTAGTAGCATTTCTCAAGGGATTCTTAGATAGAGGTGAAGCGGAAGCGATAATTCTAGCACTAGAGCTCGATGCAGCCCTACTACTCGTTAATGACCAAGATGCGAGAACCTGGCTAAAAAGTTAGGAGTACAAGTTATGGGAACACTAGGTGTACTAGCACTATCCAAGTATATAGGATTGATCAAGGAGGTAAAACCGAATAATAATAAATGAGCACACAGAAACTGGCTTCTGGATATCAAGGAGAATACTCGTGGTATTCCTTTGAGAACTAGGCGAACGCTAGAAATCTCATATTAATAATTACCGTCATAGGAAGTATAAGTTTAGGAGTTGAGTGGTATCTTGCAAGGGCCCGATTGGCGTCATGTCTCCGAGGCCCACGATATATGTCAGGATAAACCGTAACATCGTTATAGCCTACAGGTGATAAGTGTCTACCTTAATACGTACAGACATACTCTTCCATTAATCCGGAAGATTGCCGATACTAGTGTAACACTCGAAGGTAAAGGCTTAGAGGCCTCTGGGCAGCATTATAGTATTGGGGATAAACGTTGTCAAAAGTCATCAGAGTCAAATACGAGAAAGGCGTGCTGAAGCCCCTAGAACCCTTAGTACTGAGGGAGGGGGAGGAAGTGGAGGTCGTTATCAAGCACAGGATGTTCGAGGAGAAGGATTATCGGGAGCTAGTGGACTACCTTGCAAGTCTTCCCAAGGGTAAGGTAGAACTACTTGATCTAGTGGAGGAGCTGTATCTTGAGGAGGCTCTTCGTTGATGCCAATATATTCATCCGCATAATATTCAACAAAGAACACGGTCTCCTTGAACACCTAGTAGGAACAGAGCCTTACACCTCTACCCACGTCCTGGAAGAGGCGGCATACAAGCTCATAGCCCTCTCCATAATCGAATCACAGGGACCCGTGAGCGCCTACAAGGTGAGGAAGCTATTCGAGAAGGGAGCCGCGGAAGAGACCATTAGAGCTAGGCTAGTTGCACTCGATAGGATAGCTGGGAAGCTAAATGTAATCCCACCAACATACAGTGACTTCAAAGAAAGCGAGAAAATAGCATTGGACCACAAGCTGTTGCCAAGCGACGCCCTAATCGTGGCAATCATGAGGAGAGAGGAGATAAAAGAAATACTAACACTAGACAGCGATTTCGAAAGGGTACCCTGGCTAAGGATTATACCCTAGCCCTTTACACACTTACATTATTAGCTGAATAGCAATTCACGATCTCAATTTACGTAATCAGGACTGAAAAGGCCCCAGCCGAGTCTCGCTGCTTCGCCATAGTACTCCTACTGGGCTGGCTGGGGGTAAGGGTTTTCACTCTAAACGTTAATTATAACTTGGCATGACCCTTTTACTCGCTGGAGAGGGTCATCTAAGCGGGGTGCACCTCTTGGGGG
>JALXCO010000070.1 GCA_026990885.1 Desulfurococcales archaeon | reverse complement strand
TCTAAGCTTATCTACCCCCGGCACTGTTTCGCTGATAGCTCTAGCCGCCTCGATCTCTAGCCGAGATGTCAGGCCATAGGTTATCCCGTTCTCTATAGACTCCGAGATAGCGTTGATGAGCCACTGCGGGGAGTGACCAAATAGGTTTGCTCCGTAGCCCATTATATAGTCTATATATATCCTCCCGTCGAGATCCGTAATTAGTGGGCCGGTGGCGCTCTCAACTATTATTGGGTAGGGGTCGAAGTACCTTACCGGGCTGTTCACCCCTTTCGGCAGGTATCTCTTGGCTTCCTCAAACAGCTTGAGGTTGCTGGGCTTCATGGGTATCCCTTAAGGATCATGGCTATCTTCTCCGCTAGATAAGTGATCACTATATCGGCTCCAGCCCTCATTATCGAGGTTATCATTTCCATCATTGCCGATCTTTCATCTATATATCCCAGCTTCGCAGCCGCCTTCAGCATAGCGTATTCCCCGCTAACGTTGTATGCAGCTAGGGGGTGGGTGGGGAAGGTTCTCTTAGCTAGATATATCACGTCTAGATACCATAGAGCAGGCTTAACCATAACTATGTCTGCACCCTCCCTTATGTCGAGCTCGATCTCTCTCAACGCCTCATGCAGGTTCCTGGGGTCCATCTGGTAGCTTCTTCTATCGCCAAATAGGGGTGCTGAGTGTGCGACGTCTCTAAAGGGTGAGTATAGGGATGACGCGTATTTAGCTGAGTACGACATTATAGCTACGTCAGTGAACCCGGCATCGTCCAGCGATTCCCTTATAGCCTTAACCTGGCCATCCATCATTGCTGAGGGGGCAACTATATCTGCCCCGGCTTCTGCGTGCGACACTGCTATCTTTCCTAGAACTCCTATTGTTGCGTCGTTATCGATCACTTTACCTCTAGCTGTCTCCCTCACTATCCCGCAGTGCCCGTGCTCTGTGTATGAACATACACATATGTCTGTGGCTATTACGGGGTCCCACCCGATCTCTCTCCTTATGGTCTTTATTGCCTGCTGTACGGGACCTCTAGGATCGTATGCGTTAGAGGCATCGCTTGTTTTTGTGTCTGGGATCCCGAACAGGAGGAAGGATCTTACTCCCAGATCCATGAGCCTATGTATGTAGCCAGTAACCTCTTCAGGGGTTAGGGTAACCATGTCCTCAAGCTCTCTGGCTGCCGCCTGCCTCTTCACAGATATAAATATTGGCTGTATAAGCTTGTCCTGCCTTACCAATGTTTCGCTTGCGAGATCGCGTATCCCCTCCCTAGATCTTAGTCTTCTCATCCGTACACGGGGGAATGAGTGCTCTAACATTTCTACCTCGGTGATCTTTGGCGGATTCGGAGTTTAATTTGTGCTGTTATCCTCTGTTGTTCCATATAGTTACATCTAGGCATTGCTATTCAGGATGCGGTTTGATTAGCTGGGCTAGCTTGCCTCAGCATAGGGCGAGTCCTGAGAGGCCGTATTTCCTGGCTATATCAAGTATTCTTGAGTCTTCTCCATAGATTTTTGTGATCGCTTCGCTCCTTGATCTATCGATCTCGCTATACAGGCCTCCCAGAGATTTCGAGGCCTCTTCAACACTACCTACCGGGGCGCCCTCCACTATTGTCGCGATGCCCTTTTTGATTTCGTCGCTTGCCGCTGCTGACGCAAACATCAGTAATGCCTTCTCTTCCAGCATGTTGGCTAGGCTGTCTTCATCCAGTTCGAGATCCTTTATGTAGGCTATAAGGTGCTCCTGGTTGCTTTTTTCGGCTTCAGCTATTTCTCTATATAGGTTTCTAACTATCGGTATTTTCGTTCTAGACGATATGTAGTCTACTATAGCTGTGTATGAGGGTATAACTATCATGGACGCTATAGCTAGGGCGTATCCTGTCTCCCTCATGCTTAGCAGCTGCTCCAGTGAGTAGTTTAGGTCTTCATCTATGCATGTGAACCCCTTAACCGCTACCCCTATGGTTGATAGCATAGCTATATGCTGTGTGTCGTCTGACAGTGTCTTCAGCAGTTTTTGGTAGTGTTTCTCTAGCTGGGGCAGCTTGAGCTCCGCTATCTCCTTTATGATGGCTAGCGTCTTAAAGGTTTCTATCTGTGTTGTATATGCCACCACCCTGCCTATATATGGGGCTGTATCTCTATCTAGCGTCTGCTCCTTGAGCTCCAGCTTGGCTTCGGTATCTGGTTCTGATTCGGTGCCTGCTTGTCTGCAGTCTCTATTTATCCAGCTGGGGTATGGTATTGTTGTCATTGGGTTTCCCTTTCTATAATCTTCCTGATGTCGTCTCTATAGAGTATTTCTGCTCCTCTGAAGCATAGGAACTCGAGCTCTGAGTTGCTTGTGTTTATGAATTGGTGCGGCTCTCTAGACTCTATAAATATGACGTCCCCCTTCCTTATCGTCTTCATTGTTGGGGTCCCCGATTTCAGGGTTAGTATTCTCCCCTCCCCCTTGGTTACGACCACTATATGCTCGTAGTCGTGTATGTCGAAGGGTGTTTGTCCTCCTGGGCTCAGCCTGTAGTATCTTAGATAGAACCTTTTCGATCCTTTCGACGCGTCTACAAGTACTTTTCTCTCCACGCCTTTAGCCCCTCTCTCGCTGAATGGTTTATATTCTACTGAATCTATATTAACTATATACATTCTGGCTGTATCACCTCAGATTATATTGTCCTAGTGAGCTAATTTGTGTGGTTGTGGATGGCTTTTATATTAAAGATCGGTAAATGATTTCCTGCATGCATGTTGTATTTATTAACCTAATTAATGTTTTTGTAAACGGTAATTGGTATGGTTGAGATTAACGGTATCGATGTAGATAAGCTTAGGGAGATGCTTGATGAGGTCTCCAGAAACAGGGATAAGGTTGATGAGCTGAACAGGTGGAGCGCTAGGGTTAGGTGGCTTAATTCAGGATTCAACTTCAGGGCCTACGTTAGAAACCACTCATTCCTAATATCCGAGCCTTCAGAGCTTGGGGGTCCCGATACAAGCCCTAATGCAGTTGAATACGTTATCTCCGCGTTGGGTGCATGCCTCTTGACAGGGTTTGTGTTTAACGCCACTAAGAGGGGTGTTAGGATCAGGAATGCCGAGATCGCTGTCGACGGCGAGCTAGACAACATACTGGTTTTTCTAGGCTTATCCAGCGAGGGGCATCCCGGCTATAGGAGGGTTAACGTTAAGCTCTATGTAGACGCCGATGCTGATGCCGAGGTGATCAGGGAGATTTGGGACGAGACTGTTAGGACCTCTCCAGTCGGTAATACTTTAATTAGGAATGTTGAGCTTAAAACAGATGTAAAGGTTGTTGGGTAGGTGGTGTGTGTTGAAGCTTCCTCTCTTTCCTACGACTGTTGTTGGTAGCTGGCCGAGGCCTAACTGGCTTCTCCAGGCGCTTAAGAGGCGTAGGGCTGGAGAGATCTCTGTAGATGAGTTCAATAGGGTTGCTGATGAGGCTGTGCTTCTAGCTATCAAGTATCAGGAGGATGCTGGTATAGAGATCATAACGGATGGTGAGCAGAGGAGGGATAACTTCTATTCGTTTATAGCTGACAAGATTGAGGGGATCGATCTCAAGACAGTTGCCGAGATCATAGATCTCGTGCCCGACAAATCAAGGTTCGAGAACGTCTTAAGGGCTCTCGATGTACCTGCGTTCTCTATAAGGAACCCTGTTGTCGTGTCTAGGCTCAAGCCTAGATCCAGTATAGCTGCTGATGAGGTTGAGTTTCTGAGGGAGCATACAGATAGGCTTATTAAAGTCGCTTTGCCCGGCCCGTACCTGTTGACTAGGTCTAGCTGGGTACCTGGTATCTCGGATAGGTACTACTCCTCCAGAGAGGATCTAGCTTATGAGTATGTGAAGCTTTTAAGGGAGGAGATCGTTAGACTCCGCGACCTGGGAGTGTTCTTTGTACAGCTTGATGAGCCTGTTCTGATGGAGGTTGTTTATGGGGCCGATAGGTCTCAGCAGACGTTCATGTGTGCGGCCCTATTCACTAGGGAGAATCCTAAGGAGGAGCTTGATTTCGCGTTGGAGCTCATAAACGAGACTGTTAAGGGTATAGGTGGGGTTAAGACTGGTGTTCATATATGCAGGGGTAACTGGAGTAGGCGTGAGGATGCGCTGCTTAAGGGTAGCTATGAGCCGCTTATGCCTCATTTAATCGCGATGAAGGTTGATCAGTTGGTTCTCGAATACGCGACGCCCAGGGCTGGCGAGATAGAGGTTCTGAAGGAGTATGGTTTCGATAAGGAGATAGGGTTTGGTGTGGTTAATCCCAGGACAGACGATGTGGAGGAGCCTGGTAGGATTGTTGAGAAGGTTGATAAGCTCGCTAAATATATTGATGCTGGCAAGATCTATCTTAACCCAGACTGTGGATTCGGAACCTTTGCTGAGTCGCCCGTCAATACTGCGTGGACAGCTTTTAGGAAGCTAAAGTCTATGAGGCTTGCTGCAGACATGCTTAGAAGGGAGTATGGGGGCTGATACTCCAGCTACATAACTTTTTTAGATTTAAGGAGGTTGAGCGTGTAGTATGCTATAGCGCCTATAGCCAGCGTTGCTGATACGGCTTGGGTATACGGTATCAGGGTATAGGGCAATTTAAGTAGCACTGCTCTAGCTAATGCTGACAGGAGCAGGAGGTAGGGTATATTTATGTTTGCCTCGAAAACCCTTCTCCAAAGTATGCTTGGTAACAGATAGGGGGCGCAGAGGGATGACATCACGACTGCTAGGAAGCCTAACACTATTAGGTGGGATAGATCTAGAATAGCGATATTTGCCAGTTGCTGTATAGCCAGTATGGTGAGTGAAGCGATCCCTATCGCTTTAGCTATGGTGCTTCCCTTTAGATAGATGTTCTCTACTCTTCTTAATCCAGGCAGTACTAGGGGTAGCGATCCTAGAAGCAGCGCCATGTACTCGAATCCTTTAGCCACACTTATTATTGTGGACGCTAAAGCTATAGTTGCGAGCGCTACTATTCTTTTTACTGATACCGTGTAGCCCCTCATCGATGGATCCACTCTAGATAGTAGGCTTACTGCAGATAGCAGGGGGAAATACGCTAGCGCCCAGATGTCGTTGGTTATGAATACTGTGTATGTGGCCAGTAGCCCGATTACTGTTAGGGTGTTTGGCGAGTGTAGTTTTGTTGGTTTTATGGCTCCATGGTATCTGGATAGGTGTATTGCTGTCGATACTCCAAGTGGGTAGAGCCAGTTTTCGCTACCTATGAGTATTAGTGGCAGCGATGATCCCTCAGCGATCGCGTGTATTAGGCTTACGTATTTAGGCGGTATCTTGCCTGTGTATCCTGGGATCTGGGCCCACATTATGCTTGAGTAGAAGGTTCTTATCCCATAGATCATTAGATACTGATGGTATCTTACCTGGAGGAGTAGTATAGCTGTTAAGCCGATTAGAAACGACACTAGTGAGAGATATGCTAGGGCTCTCGATGAGTAGATCCAGTATCTGAAATCGTCCGGTAGCTTTTGCCTATCATGCTCCGCCATTTCCTGCTGCCATTGAGGGCTATATTGGTGGCTTCATGCCGAATGATCTTGTTATGTCTCTGATGCTGTCTTTCAGTATATATAGATCTTTATTTATGTCCATAACCACACCGTATTGCTCCAGCTCTGATTTGCCATCTATATACATCGCTATATACGGCGGTTCCCTAAGTATGTTTTTTAGCTCCGTGCTCGCCTGGCTGTACTCTATCGCGATAAAGATTGCTTGTGTGCCGAAGCTTTTAACGTTCTTTGATAGCTCCTCAAACACCTTGTAGAAGTAGAGATCTTTCTTTTTTGATCTGTCATAGTACACCAGCAGGACAATCCTGTTTCTGCTTATGGCCTTCTTGAACTCTGTCTCGCTGGATATGTGCCTCACGTTAGCTATAATCACTTTTTCCAGCCAATTGTTATTTCATGATTGGTGGTTATATTTTCATAAGGTTGCCGGGTTGGGTCTTTCCTCTATGTTTTTAGATATTTTTTGTTCTGATGCTGTTTCTATGAGATATTTTTTATTTTTTTCCTGTAGCTATTGAGTTTTATTTATAGAAAAGTTTATATAGAACCGCTAATTAATTGGTTTTGGTGAGATAATGGCGTACGGTATACCTGTGCTTATACTGAAGGAGGGGACGCAGAGAACTGTAGGCAGGGACGCGCTCAGAAACAATATTCTAGCTGCCAAGGCGATGGGAGAGGTATTGAAAACAAGCCTGGGACCGCGTGGACTAGACAAGATGCTTGTTGACAGCTTTGGCGATGTAACCGTAACAAATGATGGAGCAACTATAGTTAAGGAGATGGAGGTTCAGCATCCAGCTGCAAAGCTTCTTGTAGAGACTTCAAAGGCTGTCGATGCCGAGGTGGGTGATGGCACAACATCCGCTGTTGTTTTGGCTGCTGCTCTGCTAGAGAAGGCCGAGAAGCTTCTTGATCAGAATATCCACCCAACAATTATAATTGAGGGCTACAAGAAGGCTATGGCTGAGGCGCTTAAGATTCTTGATGAGGTCTCTACAAGCGTCCCGGTATATGATCTTTCAACTAAGGAGGGCTTTGAGAAGACAAAGGCTGAGCTCAAGAGGATCCTGAACTCTATACTGTCCAGCAAGTATGTATCGACTCAGGATGTTCTTGAGAAGATCATTGATCTAGTTGTTGAGGCTGCATTGATCGCTACCGAGAAGAGAGGAGACAGATATGAGGTGCTGCTAGATAACGTGAAGATCGAGAAAAAGAAGGGAGGCTCAGTAATTGATTCGCAGCTGATTAGGGGTATTGTTCTCGATAAGGAGGTTGTTAATCCCGGCATGCCTAGGAGGGTTGAGAAGGCTAAGATTGCCTTGATTGATGCTCCTCTAGAGATTGAGAAGCCCGAGATAACCGCCAAGATCAATATAACATCGCCAGAACAGATCAAGGCCTTCCTTGATGAGGAGGCCAAGATGCTTAAGGAGATGGTTGATAAGATTGCTGCTGTTGGTGCTAATGTTGTTATTTGTCAGAAGGGTATTGATGATGTTGCTCAGCATTTCCTTGCTAAGAAGGGTATTCTAGCTGTTAGGAGGGTTAAGAGGAGCGATATGGAGAAGCTGGAGAGAGCAACAGGAGGAAGAATAGTTACCAGTTTGAGGGATCTCACTGAAAAGGATCTTGGATATGCGGAGCTGGTCGAGGAGAGGAAGGTCGGAAACGATAAGATGGTGTTTATTGAGGGCACCGAGAACCCGAAGTCAGCCACGATACTGTTGAGGGGCGCCAACGACATGATCCTTGATGAGGTTGAGAGAAACATTAATGATGCCCTTAATGCTGTTAGGAACATACTTAGGGAGCCAAAGATAATTGGTGGTGGCGGTGCTGCAGAGATCGAGGTGGCTTTAAGGTTAAGGAAGTTCGCCGAGAGTATAGGGGGTAAGGAGCAGCTTGCTATACAGGCTTTCGCTGAGGCTGTTGAGGAGATTCCGAGTATACTGGCTAACACAGCTGGTATGGATGTGCTTGATACCATTCTGGATCTTAGGAAGCTGCATAGCGAGGGCAAGATCAATGCCGGCGTCGACGTGATAAACGGCAAGGTTGTTGATGATATGTCCTCGATAAACATTGTTGACCCTGTGCTGGTTAAGAAGCAGGTTAT
>JALXCO010000069.1:1026-7739 GCA_026990885.1 Desulfurococcales archaeon | reverse complement strand
GAAGGAGACAACCCTATATGCGATTCTCAACAATATAAGGTTCCATCACGACACCTGCCCCCATCTAGAGAACGGTATAGGCGGCAGGTTCCAGACAGCCGTAAGGGAGAAGCTTGAGCAGCTGGAAGAGGAGTTTCCAGGGTTCATGCTCAACTATGTTTTAACCTATATGAGGAGGATAAGACCCCTAATGGTTAGTGGTTCAGGCATGGGCCGCGATGGTGATGGGGATAGTGGTGAGAAGATCTCTGTTGGTAGATGCAGAATCTGTGGTATGCCTAGCTTAAGGGATGTATGTGCGTTCTGCAGTATTAGGAGCAGGGTTTCTTTGAGGGTTTCCGAAACTGTATCTAGATCTGGAGGTGGCTAGTGATTGAGGGTTAGGGTTAAGTTGATTCGTGAGGGTAGGGTTGTCGATGTTGATCTTCCTAAGGGATCCAGGGTATCCGATCTATTGAGCAGACTCAATCTGAGATCGGTGAGCCATATAGTGATTAAGAATGGGGAACCCGTACCTGAGAGCTATGAACTTGCGGATGGAGATGAGGTAGAGATTCTCCCAGTGGTTTCTGGCGGTTTATAATTTATTAAGCATACAGTTAATATATTTAATTTTACTGAAATATAATGGTGATTCTATATGTTGTCGTATGAAAGGCTGGATAAAGCATCCGTTAGAAGGATCTTAAGGGAAAATAAGATATATGGGTGGAGATTCAGCAGGGGTAAGATCGATAAGATATATAAAACCTATAGGTTCAAGAGCTTTGTTGAAGCCGTTGAGTTCCTCAATAGAGTAAAAGACGTTGCTGAAGAGATGGAGCATCACCCGGATATATGTATATTCAACTACAATCTAGTTAGGGTAACTCTAGTGACCCATGATATAGGAGGGTTATCCAGGTTTGATGCGGAGCTTGCTGCTAGAATTGAGGAGATATATAGATCTCTAAAAAGCACCAGTAGAGAATCCTAGAACATTAGGGTTAAGAAGGCTTTTAATCCCTGCTCTAATGCTTCACCTATCAACGGGTATAGCGCTACTGAAATAAGCATAAAGGCTATAAATGGTATTCCCCAGCTCACAGCGATTAGTGTGTTTGAATCTATAGCACCAGACTTAATCATTGATTCAAACTCCCTCTTATACTCCTCCGGCTCCTCATCTATTAGAAACGATGTTCTGCACTCCCAACCTACACTACCTCCAGAAGCCGTGTCGTCTGGATTGCCTTTTGGGGTGTAGATAGGATACATGAGAGGGAAATAATGTTTCTTGGATAGGTACTTCTCTATGCTCATGATCCTTGATGTCGATATTATAATGAATGATCTGAGCCCCGAGCCGCATATCTTTTTGACCATTCTGTAGTGCCTTAGATTAATTATGGTTAGGGGGATCATAGATCCAAACACGATCGAGAGATTGGATATGAGGAGAATCATGATTGAGGGAGGGATAAGAGCGTTCATGGAAAACGGTTCAGTTATGAGTAGCGATATAGCTAGCAATGCGAAAAAATCGGCGAAACCAATCAGCCCCTGAAAAGCTAATATAGCGATCATAAGTGGAGCCAGCAGGTTTATCGCTAAATAGATCGCGTCCAGCTCTCCGAAATATATTTTTACCGCTGAAATCACTATTCCGATTGCGATGAACGGGATCCATAGTCTTGGATCTATCTCTCTAGACTTGATATCCATATATGATGCAACAGACAGCATGGCTAGTGAAGCCGCATAACCTATATAATCTATATTGTCTATTGCGATCATCTAAATCAACACAGGAATCTAATTAAACCAATCATATAGCTAAATCAAAAACGTGATTACCTGGTACGCCTATATTATCTATCCTGATCTACTCAGCTATATCGCTTATACCCTCCTCGGTAATAATGAATACAGCCTCGCCCTCTGGTAGGTGTGGCGCATCTATAACCCTAGCAATTCTTCTATTACCTCTGCTCTTCCTTAGCTGAACCCTAACCCCTGGAGCGTGACCGAGAACATGGCCTCCCACAGCTACTGTTGGGTCGCCATAGAACACATCAGGTCTAGCCATAACCTGGTTGGTGACGACAACAGCTATATTATATACCTCCGCCAATGTCTGGAGCTGGTGGAGGTGCTTATTGAGCTTCTGCTGTCTAACAGCTAGATTCTCTCTCCCGGGGTACTCAGCTCTGAAGTGCCCGGTAACCGAGTCCACAACCACTAGCTTTATATTTCTCTCGGGTATCATTGTTCTTAGCTCTTCCACGATCGCCATTTGGTGATCGCTGTTTATCGCCCTTATATAGTATATGCGATCCATGGCTTCATCCGGATCTAAGCCCTTCGCCCTGCTCATCATCTCGATCCTCTCCCACCTGAATGTGCCCTCAGTATCTATATATACGGCCGACCCGTTCAATCCTCCTTGATCTGGTGGGAGCTGGACATTCACAGATAGCTGGTGCCCAAGCTGCGTGTTGTGTAGAATTGTGGGGGCTGAGCCACCTATGAAGTTTCTGTATTTTGGAACCGTTATATCGTATACATAGCTGTTGTAGTTTATCCTATATATCGATGCTACCTTATCCCAATATATGCTTGATCCTTGATCACTTCTCCTGAATCTAACCACATATATTCTTCCATCCTCCCTATAAATGCCTGATATATAGCCAGCTAGATGGGCTATATAGGATAAAGCCGTAGCTGTACTGTAGCTATCTGCCGGAATCTGCCTGTCTCTTAGCTGGTATCCTGATCCTTCTATATAGCCGATCATATAGGATCTGAATACATCAGGATCCAATCCGAGGCCATATATGGAGTCAGCGACATACCTACCTTCTGAAGCGACAATAAATCCTCTGGAATATACACGATTATAGATCACGGAATCATCAGTATATCCACCCAAAATACCTGCCGGAATACCTATTTCGTCCCCCTCACTAATAGCGTGGGCCGGAACCCATACATACCCCTGCTTAGCTCTCAATAGTAGCTTGTGTGAGGGGGTCACCTCCAGAATTCTTCCTGTCGCTGTCTCTATCCTTAAGATCTCTCTAGCGAACTCCCTATATAGATAAGACACTTCTCCTAGACCTATAGAACCGCCATTAACCGAGAACACTTTTAGATCATCTACCTCGATAGCGTATCCCTCATCATACGGCATCTCGTTATAGAGGCTTCTATATCTATTGTATATAGCCGATATACTCTCGATCCTCACTTCCCCACGGCTAACATAGATTATCGGTGTGTCCCTAGATACGCATTTACCTGTTCCGTACTCACCGAAAAACTCAGTTATTGTTCTGGTCTCAACACCTCCGCCAAGGAGCTGGTCTAGACTCTTACTTCCAGTCGTTATCCTTCCTATATTTAGTCTCTCCTGCTTAACCTCTTTAGCGGTCTTAAACCTGATATCTAGGGCTTCTCTAGCTGCAGTTATTATTTTCATCGCTGTTGGTAGGGGTATCCCTACTAGGGAGCTTAGATCGCTTGCGTTAGCCGTGACCAGCGATTCGAGGGTTTCGAATCCAGCCTCTTTAAGCTTGTTTATTATGCTTGGGCTTATATCGAGATCGTCTATCGTCTTGAATTTTTTAACGCTCTTAGTCTCCTCAGACATGTAATTCTCCAATTGTATTACTATATTTAAAATAGGTTATAACTATCATGGCATAATAATGTATAGGGCCAACGGTATTACTGGGTTAATAACGCTGTCTAGATCTAAGATCTAGCAACGGAGCTCTAGAGCTTTTCAAGGGTTTTCAATAGATCTGATAGGTATGACCGGATATAGCTTAAGTATGCTAGAGAATCCTTGAATGCTGCATCCCTGACCTCCCGGTTTCTGCTTCTAAGATCTCTAGTGATGTTGCCTAGTGTTGAATACATGATCTCTAGGTGTGGCTGGATCTTGATGCAGATCCTCGCAGTCGACGGGCTGGATAGTATAGCGTTTTTTAATTCCTCTCTAAACGGCTCTATGATCTCTGCTATATCGCCACCAGGCTCCTCTATAGACTCGATCTTTTTGAGGACCTCCTCCGCTCTGGACTTTAGGGACTCGATCTTCTTCCTGATCTCGCTAAGATCCTTTATCGTGCTCTCAAGAAGCTGCATCGCTTTATCACGATTACCGTTCTGCATATAGCTGGCTATAGCGGACACCGTTTTTATACAGCTCAAAATAGCTAGTGTCCTTATCTTGCCCTCAATCTCACCGCTACTCAATATCCCGCTCACCATTTAATGTATATTTGTCGAGATTAATAATCTGGGGCTGCCTCCTTCTATATGTGGACCATTTACGCCTAATAAAGTAGCCGACGTTCTCCATATCTTCAGCACCTAATCTGTTGAGCCAGTCAACTGTTTTCGGATCCGACACGTACCCGGATCCGAAATCCCCAATATGCCTTGAGAGATTAAGGATCTCCCAGTCCCTCAATACCTTAGCCACTATAGATGCAGCCCCAACCACAGTGTATTTCGAGTCTGCTTTGGGCTCCATAACTACATGATCTACACCAAGAACCCTTGCGGCATGTTCAATCCTTCTCCTGAAGCTGTCCGCTACGCCTATATTATCTATATATACGGCTCTAGGACACGAGAACGAGGATGTGCATAGAGCTTCTATTATACTCAGTACAGCTCTATATGATAGCTCATTGAGGTTCTCGCTATCGATCTCTTTAGGCGCGACTTTACGCACTATAACTACTCTAGCTATATCTACTATAGTATTGAATAGCTCTTCTCTCCTAGATCTTGTGAGCTTCTTGCTGTCGTCTACACCGATCTCTCTAAGAAGATCTATATCTCCACCAGCTACAGCTACGCCAGCAATCACCAATGGGCCTACGAGAGGTCCCCTCCCCGCCTCATCTATCCCTAAAACCATATCGTGTTTACCGATCTTTCCCACCGCGCTGGTCTATATTTATAAATCTCTTATATCAATATTTAAAGGGGTTTATAAATGGCAGATCCCGAGGTTAAGATTGAAAACATCGTTGCCACGGTTATATTAAATCAGACGCTGGATCTAGATCTGATCGAGCAGAACATCCCCGAAATAGAATACAACCCCGAGCAGTTTCCAGGACTGATACTAAGGATAGATAGCCCTAAGGTTACCGCACTGATATTTAAATCGGGCAAGATGGTTATAACAGGAGCCAAAAAAACCAATGATCTTATCAAAGCCGTAAAGAGAATATTGAGAATGTTCATCAAAAGCGGGGTAACGCTGGTGGGCAAGCCTCGAATACAGATCCAGAATATAGTAGCTTCAGCAAATCTAGGAGTTGAGGTTCTATTAGAGAAGGCCGCATTGATTCTTGAAAACACAATGTATGAGCCTGAGCAGTTTCCGGGGCTGATATTCAGGATGGATGAGCCAAAGGTGGTTCTGCTAATATTTTCATCTGGAAAAATGGTTATAACGGGAGCTAAGAGCGAGGAAGAGGTTTATGAGGCAGCAACAACAATGTATAATCTATTGGTCGAGCACGACTGCATCAAGAAGGTTAGTGAGGAAAAACTTCTAGGAGAGCTGTCATAAAATCCAAAATTCGATTCTCATATTTTTAAATGGTTGATTCTCCAGGCATTTAACCGCTTTCTGTCGGCAGATTGGCTGATTTCCACTCCTGAAGGCCCCCTACAAATCTATATACATTGCTGTATCCTAAGCTCGTCAGCTTCTGTGCAGCCGACAGGCTTGCTGTGCAGTTTACGTTTGTGCAATACACCACAACCGGCTTATCTTTCGGGATCTCATTGAGCCTGTTCTCGATCTCGTTGACTGGTATATTTATAGCGCCTTTAATGTGTTCTTTAGCGTAGCTCTCTCTGCTTCTAACATCGATCAGTACAGCATTGTTTTTCAACAGCTCCATTACCTTGTTTACATCGATCTCTTCAAACTTCGACAAGCCATTTCACCTAGTAATGTATGTTATTTGATATTATAAACTTATATTAAAAATAATGCGATAAAGCGCATATCTGCCCGCCACGCAATAATCATGCATATGAAAAAACCGCTCAACTTCTAGTATAATCCAAGTCTGTTGGTGATCGCTTCACAGCGACCTACACACTATGGAGGTGCTTAAATACTTTTTATCCTTGCTCTTCTCTATGCTTGCCCACTTGATCTCCCATACAAACTCAGAGCTAACCAGGTAGTTGGCTATGAAACCCAGAAATATACCCAGGAGGTTGGACTCGATCAGGCCTATGTATTGGTTAAGGAGTAGAACAGTTATATAGTTTATAGCGTTACCTAATCCAACAGCAACATGGTATTTGGCTAATCTGCTGTACCACTTACCGTATCTCCTAAATCTGGTGAATGTCCATAGATTATTTATCGTGAAGTTGTTGATTGTGGCGATCTCTATGGCTATCGGCGAAGCTATATATACGGGAATACCAAACGAAACCAGTAGATAGAGAACAATATTGTTTACGGCAACACCTGTTGCTCCAGTAATCATGAATTTAAGTAGCCTATACTCGCTTAGATCCAGCACCTGGAGTATGAAGCTAGACATATCCCTCAGCCTAAGCTTGCTCCTGCCCTGCTTTCTAGATCCGAATATATAGGGGTACTCAGAGATCCTGCGCCACCTACCCCTAACTATGATCTCAAGAAGAATCTTGAATCCCCGAGGCCTCATGTCTATTCC
>JALXCO010000069.1:0-1016 GCA_026990885.1 Desulfurococcales archaeon | reverse complement strand
AACCCCGACATAGGATCCTTTATACCCCTTATCTGGGGGATCAACACCCTAGCTATAAAGCTGGCTAGCTTCGAGATTGCTCTCCTGTAGAGGCTCCACGACTCGATTCCGCCGCCCCTTATGTATCTTGAGGCTATAACTATATCTAGATCCCTAGACTCCATATACTCGATGAGCCTAGGTATAACCTCTGGAGGATGCTGCAGGTCTGCATCCATAACCACAATTATATCTCCCCTCGACTCTCTGAACCCTCTAAGGATAGCGCTACTCAATCCCCTCTCGGATCTTATAATAACCCTCCCATCTATACCGTACTCTATCATTTTCCTTCTAGCTATCTCTGCCGTACCATCGGGAGATGAATCATCTACTATAATGATCTCGTATCTATACCCGTTTAGGGCTTCCTTGATCCTCCTAAACAGCTCTGGGATATTGCTTGCCTCATTGTATGTGGCTATAACGATGCTTATTAAATGATCGCTCATTTTAACCCTTACAACTTATAAAATTCGATGTAGGATATTATAGATTATTACTTCTGCTCCACTATAAGTAAATATGGTACTTCTAGATGAACCGCAGATTCGATATACTAGTCATAGGAGGCGGCGTGCTAGGTGTGACAATAGCATTCTGGATATCGGAGCTATATGAGGCATCTGTAGCCATAATCGATAGAGAAAATAGCATCGCGCTCCACACATCCTCCAGAAATACTGGTGTTGTCCATAGACCCTTCTATCTAGATCCTGATAGGAGGGGGTTTATGGCTAGACTCGCTAACGTATCGTTCTATATGTGGAGAAGCCTAGCCAGCCGCTACAGGCTACCTTGGATGGAGATTGGCGTGGTTGAGGTAGCTACAAGCCCTGAAGAGGGTAGAGTGCTCAGGAAATATGAGGTTTGGGCCAGAAGAAACGGTATGGATGAGGATGAGATAGCACTTCTGGATGGGAGAGATGTCGCTACATTGGAGCCTGAGGTGAGGTGTTATTCCGCGATCTATTCTA
>JALXCO010000068.1 GCA_026990885.1 Desulfurococcales archaeon | reverse complement strand
GTGCCGCCGGGACCCTCGGCCTTCACCAGATAGATTTTCCTGCCCTCAAACTCCTTCTCGATATACACTGTCTCCTCCACAATGGGTATCCTCTTATCTCTAGGAGCGAACATGGATACAACCATGGGGCCTGCGGAATCCCCTATAGGTATGCCGAGCTTAAACGGATCAACAGCCTTCTTGAGGGCCTCAAGCTCCTTCATAATGATCGGGAGAATCATGACAAGCTGCATAAGAAGCATCCAGTAGTTATGCTTCTTACCGAAGAGATAGAGGTGCCTCAACACTCTAAAAACAGTATTGAGGGCCCAATTTATCTCCAGAACCACAGCAACATTGAACCTTCTAGCCTTATCCACTGTTGATGGAAGGATTGAATCAACGAAATTCCTGATCCTCTCATCCCTTATCCTAATGAGGTGCCCGAGCCTCTTAATGATGTCTGTGGGCTCGATAGATACGGGCTCTATAAGGAAGAAGTTGGAGGAGAAATTCCTTATAACGCTCGCCGGATCGTTTATCCCTAGATCCTTAAGGTAGCCCTCGGAATTGGATTTAGCCTCATTAATCATAACCTCGATCTGGGCCAGCCTGCTCCTTATAACACGATCCCATCTAGAGACCCTGATCCTGTCGAAGAGGTCGGTAAAGATCATGGCGAACCATATGAGGTTAATAATAATCCAGAACAGTATGAATAGCTCGGTGCTCGTCCCGGCTTGGGGTGTTTGGGGAAACTGGAGCTCAACCAATCTACCTATACCCCTAATCCAACTACTATTCAATCAATATAAATACAGGATATATAAGGGTAATAAACTCAACACAGCCTCTTGCTCATGATGTATGCATCCTCGTTATCCAGGTAGTAGCCCTTTATAACCCCATCGATCCGGTAGCCCCTGCCCTCATAGAAGGATATAGCTCTAGTATTGGAGACCCTGACCTCAAGAATAGATCTGCAGGCCCTCCTCCTTCTAAATATATCCTCTATACTGTCCATAAGCATCGATCCGTAGCCCCTCCCCCACATATCGGGATCAACACATATGGATATTATATGCCCAACCCTGCCCTGCTGCTCGATCAAACCGATAACATAGCCAACAATCCTGTTGCCTTCCTCAGCAACCAGAAAAAGATCAGGGAAGGTCGCGGCATAGAAAACGAGAACGCTTATTGGATAAGGATCTTTAAAACACCTAGACTCAAGCTCATATACAGACACCAGCTCCCCGATATTAACGCTTCTAACCCTACAGCCACTCGACCCTACATCACCACGATAACTAGTGAAATAACAAAGATAGCTATAAACCCTAGAACAGTAACCAGCTGAAGAACCATTGTTTTCCTACCCGAGAACAGTATAGATAGAAACTTACCACCATCAGTAATGAATAGCGGTGCGGCGTTTATGACTGCTAGGCTGAGATTTATTATAACGACCCACATGAGGAACCTGATAACCTCCTCCAGAGCCGCAAGATGAGTATAGCCGCTGTCGCCCTTAACGATCAGTGCACCAGATATGTAGCCGAACGGGAGGCTAATAGCCCTGATATATATACCCAGAAGATTCACGTCGGCAGGCTTAACTATAGTCTCGTTAAACACCCTTCCATCGGGATATATACCCTCGATATATATCTCCACGGTATCGTTAACGGATACAAGGGACCTCAAATAGAGAAAGTCATCGAGGCCATCAATATACCTATCATTAACCCTAACAATCAGCAAGCCGGGCTCAATACCGTACCTATCCGCCAGAGACCCGGGCTCAACATTATCAACTATAAGCCCCTGCTCAATCCCAAACAGAGGCGCAACACCGCTTATGAGATAGATCCCTCCAAAAGCCATGGCGAAAATAACTAGATTAGCCATTATACCTCCCGAGAGGATCTTCAGCGCCGACCTCCTAGACCTATTCATAACACTCTCATCAACCTCGACAAAGGCGAAGGGAATGATCAGCATCAGCCCAGCCCCATAGCTCTTGAGAGGAACCCTCTCCATCTTAGACACAAGCGCGTGGCCGAGCTCGTGGAACACAACACCTAATCCGATGGCGATAAGTATATATATTATATCGACACCAAACACAGTAACACCAGGAAGGATAGGAACAACAGGCGGGGTCCCGCCCCCATCAGAAACTATCTGGCCGCTCTCGATGAAGCCTCTAGCTATATTCAATACAAACTGGATCCCGACAAAATAGACGCCGTAGTAGAAAAGGATCATGGAAACAACCATGGCGGGCACTCCAACAACAGCAAGGAACCTTAAGACCCTATTGGATACAAGCCTATCCAGAAAATCGAGGGTCCCCGGCTTACGTATATAGAATCCATAGGGCGCAAACTCGATGTTTAGGCGCTCAGAGATTCTTCTGAACACGCCTGTTCTGGAAAACGAGTATATCACTATCTCGGCGAGAATTATGAGCAGAAGTATCTGTAGAGCATTCATAGACGTTCAGCCACAGAAACCTATCCCAACTCAAAAATATATCCTTTATCTTTTAAAAACTTAACCAGATCGGATATAAAGCCGAACAAGCGTTCATGATCAGCCCCCCTCCTATCCACATTGCCCACCTCAGAAACTTTAGAGTAGATGAATTCGCCCACCTCACCTGCACGCTCAACAAGTTCGGTGATCTCAGAATACAGCTCCTCACCAACTATACCGCTGCTTCTAAGACCGCTTAGCCTATCCAGATCAATAATCCTCTGCCTGCCTGAGCTGTCTACAACGAGATCAGCCTCCAGATCGTCATACACAGCATTAACCCTACCAAATCTATCCAGAACGATAGCCACGGGGGAGTTTATGTTTATATATATCCCCTTCAGGGATCCGTCGCCACTGAAATATATGTGGGGGACAACTCGTGATCCCTCAACAATAATGGATAATGCATAGTCACCCCTCTCCTTGGGTATGTCGAGCCCATCATACACACCGCCTCCCCTAATATCCCTAAGCATCGATATGGCTAGGTGGCCGCTAACGATATATGGGTGGGCCCTGCCCGGCCCTATATGGTAAGGCTTGGAGAAAGGCTTTATATGGATGATCGATATGTAGCCGCTGTTGATAACCTGATCAACAATATATCTCCTGTACCCTGAAAGCACCACAGATCTATCGACACCAACAGAAACGATAGAGTCCATCAAATCAGAGATCTCCTGGCTAGACGAGTATGTTTTAATAACGTGATGCATAGGTGCCGTTGGAGCGACACTTGACCTCACATCGTCTAGGCGGATAAGATCGGCGAGAGAGAAGTGCGTGAAAAATATCTTTTCACCAACATACACAGGCTCCAGAACCTCAGCGTTCTTCAGCCTGTCCCTAACCTCCTTATAGAGCTCTTTAAGTCGGGACACCTCCTCAACAATATCGCTTAAGGAGGCCCTCGCAGCAGAGCTCCTCCACCTCACCCCGTAGCCCTCGCCAACAACCCTCTCAGCCACGCTAGATAGCTCCTCCACCCTATCCCTGCTCTTTATATGCTCAGAAAACTTGAGCACGGGCCTATCATACAGGGCGAGGTACCTACCCACAACTATAATTCCCCTCTCCAGAACCGCTACAGATCTGGAGTCATTGAAGCTTACCAGAGTAACCGGGAAAGAATCCCCCGGAACACACACATCAGTCCTAACCACGCCGTTGACGCCGTATGGAGTCTTGGCGATGCATTCTCTACCGCTTTGATCAATCACCTCAGACTTAAATACAGAGTATATTTCCCTGGGCCTCATATGGAAGGAGCGCCTGAAAACCCTCAAAAAAAGACTATATACACCATCGATAGCGTCCGGAAACCCGACGGCTACAACAACGCCTGGCTTCTCCGTGTCTTTGATCGTGAAGTCGACACCGGGGTCTAGAGAGGAGATATTTAGCCTCTTCGCAACAATATCCGAGAGGTCCCCAGGCCTATAGCCATTATCCATGAGGATTTTAGCTAGAGCCGTTGAGTATCTTCCCCTAACCCTAAATACCGCACCTATACTAGCCACCGTCCATAGGTCTGTGTCGGCCTAATCCTTGATCGTCTCAAGCAACGTAACCACGTTCCAGAGAGAGGTTCTGGCATGGGTTGGCATGTTGGGGTCCTGGCTAACCTCGTCGAGAATGCTGACCGCGTTGGCCGCTTTAACGCCTGGGGACAGGCTCTTCTCCTGGAGCATTAGGAGGGCCTTTGTTGCCGCTCTCCTAATATTCCTCGGTATTGAGGGATCGTTTATTATCCTGGTAAGCAATATAATAGCCTGCTTGATCCTGGCTTCATTATGGGCCTTTTTCTGATCATCTACACTCATCTAGCACTCCCACCCCGAAATATACGCTTACATTTTTAATTAATATCAAATGGAAAATATATTAAAATACTGGGTGATGGGGCATAGGTGCAGGAAACAGAGAGATAGTCCTCAAGAAAATGACCGAGCTACTGAGGGCAGGCGCGACGATGCTCGCCGAAACATGCCCCTCATGCGGCTCGCCTCTATTCAGGCTTAAGAGCGGCGAGATCCAGTGCCCGCTTCATGGAAAGATCTATCTAGTATCCACAGAGGAAGAGGCATCAACAGCAACGCTCATGGCCGTACTCAATAGAGTCGAGGAACTGGCAGCATCAAAGATATCAGCTCTAGCCAACAGCCTGGGTTCAGGCAACGACTATGAGGCTATAGAGCTTCTAGATAAATGGCTAACCATAGCTTTAAGGATTCAGGAGATAAAGAGGATGATGCAGCCGCAGAAACCCCCTGAGGAGGCTGTATCGAAAGATAAAAAGTAGACCCCCTCTATAAAGCTGCGCGCTACCTAACATACTCCACCCTACTCTGATCCCCAACCTTGTATACGTAGAGCACATGATCGGCTATATCCTCAACCTCCTCGTCGTGGGTAACCACGATAACCTGATCAAGCCTCCCCGAAACCTCCTTTATAGCGTTGAATATCATCCTCTTATTCTCCTCATCTAGATTCTGTGTAGGCTCATCCAGGATAAGTATGCTGGGGACCCTGCCCATCACCACCCTCGCCAGGGCAAGCCTGAACGCTATAGCCAGGATAGTCTTCTCCCCACCGCTGAGGTTCCTCAGATCGTATGACGCACCCCCAATAACTATAGATAGGTGGAAATCCTCGTCTATAGCCACCCTGAAATCCCTTCCAAGCCTATAGAGAATAGAGTTAACCGCATCATTCAAGTTGGAGACAAGCTTCGATATGAGCTCCCTAGCAATCAACCCATCCTTGCCGAGAACCCTATCAGCAAGCCTCTCCAGAACCACATAGGCTTTTTCATACAGAGGCATCTTAGAAACCCTATCTAGGTACCGCTCAAGATCCCTCTTCATCTCATCAATTTGAGCCCTAACCCTACCTATCTCCCCCTCCAACCTGCCTATATCGGATTCAAGCCTCCTAACCTCAAGCTCCACGCCCTCTATCTTGCTCAATAGATCCCTATACCTCTGCTCGAAAGAGTCTATATCTACATCGCCTATGAGGGACCTCAGAGACTCCTCGAGCTCTCTCAACCTCGACTCATTGAATGATCTCTTGAGAGTATCGAGCCTATCAACAATAAACCCCTTTCTCTCCAGAAGCCTATCGAGCTCCCTTAAAAGACCCTCGAAAGCACTAACTGGACAGAGGCTGACTGAATCTATACCGCCTGCACCATCTAGATCGATACCCCCGCCGATAAGCGATCTATCCAATCTATCTAGAAGCTCCCGGCACATCGAGAGATAATCCTCGACACAGGATCTCGATTCATCAACCTCTTTCCTAAGCCTATCCAGAGCATCTATATACCTCTCAATGCTGAACCCTCTAACTATAGATAGATACTGCTCAGATCTGGAAAGCTCGGACCTGATGGCTCTAAGCTTTCTCTCCATCTCCTCAATCCTAGATCTATTATGCTGAATAATGTGCTCAGCCTCATCCCTCCCAAGCCTCCTCCCGCAGATAGGGCACTCATCAAACACAAGCTTAGACTCTATAAAGCTCTTCAGGGTCGATATCGTTGCCTCAACCTTGCCGAGCTCCGTCCTTAGGTCATTGATTCTCTCAGAGATCTTCGACTCAACAAGCATCTTCACCCTCTCCACATCGCCTTCGGCATCTAGATCTATATCTAGCCCCAGATCCTCAACAATACCCCTAACCCTACCCATAAACATCCTTAAACGGGAGTTTATCCTAGAAAGCTCAGAACCAGCAGACGAGGCCCTCCGCTCACACGACAAGGCCTTCGAGTAATCCTTGATCAGCCTCTCGATATCACCCCTAAGGGAAGATACCGCAGACAGCCTAGAGAGCCTATCCTCAACGCCTCTCAGCTCGGACTCAAGCTCCCTTATCTCTGAAGCTAGCCTCCTAAGCTCCCTCACCTCAGCTATTACGGCTCTAGCCTCCTCATACCTCCTCAAGGCATCCTTGAGCTTCTCCAGATCCCTAGATCTAGTCCCGTGCCTCCTCCTCAAATCCTCGAGCCTAGACACTAGATCGCTGTACTCCCTCTCCATAGACGCCACCCTAGATCTGAGCCTGTCAGCCTCAGCCTTATCCCTCCTAAGACCCTCTATAACAAGCCTAACCCGATCCCTAGCCCTAGCAACACGCTCCCTAGCCTTCTCAAGCCTCTCCAAACCCACAATCTCAAGGATCTTCTCCCTCCTCTGAGCCTCACTCATAAGGAGAAACTCATCAAGCATATCCTGCCTAGACGCAATAGTAGCCGTTAAAGCCTTGGGGTCCCTCACACCAAGAATCCTGTATACAGCATCAACAACACTCCTAACCTCTCTAGCTAGAACCCTCTTCCTCCCATCATTCAGGATCTCGTATAGCTCAGCAAAGCTGGGGGTGTGCTGCCTATAGATTCTCCTCTCAATACCATATACCCTTGAGCCGTGCTCGAAAACAAGGGTTATAGAACCGGAGCTCGAGTCATACCTAATCATATTCTCCCTCCTACTAGTCCTCGAGACCTCCTCACCCCTATGCTGGGGTCCCGCAAGAAGGCAGTAGAGTATCGAATCTATAATTGTGCTTTTACCAGAACCATTGGGACCCCTAATAGCGGTTAATCCAGGCTTAAACTCTATAAACGTATCCTTATGCGAGAGAATATTGCGGAGATGAACACTCCTAATAATCATCCAGCCTCCTCACCCCCGAGAACCGCTTATACAGCTTATCGAGAAGCTCCCTATCCTCAACCAGCCTAGATATAATGCTGTCCTCATCTAGACCCTCGACAATATCGACTATATACCTTGATGCGTCCTCGGGGAAGATGTTTTTAACCACATCCTCTATATCGACCGATGTATAGTCCTCTTTAGGCTCTATAGCCAGGTACCCGCTATCCACGTCTCTCCCAGCTGTGAGGGGACCCCTATAGTACAGGATCTTCCCCTCAGATCTAAGCGAGTTGAGCAGAGACACGATCCTATCCTTATCGATCCTGCTTAAATCACCCTTAACAGTTATATACACTATAGGCTCCTTAGAGAACACACCCCAGCTAACCGAGTTGAGACGCTCAATAACCTCCCTAGCTGTTCCCGCATCGATAATTATCCAGGGCCTAGGCGATTTGAGTTCAACCCTCCTATAGTCCACATACCCCCTATCTAGCTCAACCAGATACACGTATCTCTTATCCATGTACTCCGACACATTTAGAGCCTCAGTAGATCCCGGATATATCAC
>JALXCO010000067.1:1725-2273 GCA_026990885.1 Desulfurococcales archaeon | reverse complement strand
TACTAACACCGTTTGACGTGCCCGGCCTACTCCTAGAGTTATCGGATAAACCTCTACTGTCATTGCTAGTTAATGATTCCATCCTGCCACACATCTACTATAAGCTGCTCGCGCTAGCACAGGTATCAGCGTACAAGGAGGAGTTCCTAAGCCTACTTAAGACTATCCTAGAGAAGGGCGAGGTAGACCTTGTGGACCACGCTAGGATAGCGCTTATACCGGAGGGCGCGGCTCTAATAGAGCTACTGAAAGACTTAGGTCTAGAACATGATGGTACCAAGCTAGTGATTAGAGAGAAGGGTGATAAGGAGTTACAAGTGATTTTGGCGATGCTAATAGAGGCTATTGAGTGGTCCGGCGAGGACGTTGATGAGGAAGTAGTGAGACGCGTAACAGAAGTGAAAGCTAAAGATGTTGATGAGGAAGAATTAAAATTAGGAGTATTCTATCGTGAAATTAATAATGGAAAATATGGAGAAGAGCAGGAGTTTCCCTTTAATAGTGATAGTTTGAATATTGCTCATCCAGCTATTAATGAGGATGGAACT